>JALYZS010000031.1 GCA_030948745.1 Vulcanimicrobiota bacterium
GTGCGCGGTTTCTTTCCGTGGGCGGCGGCGCAATACGTCTTGTTCGGCAGCGTCGGCATCGCGCTCGCGGCCCAGCTACACGCCGGGCAGCTGGCTGTGCTCATCTTTCTGACCGCACCATTTGCGATCGCGCGCGCGAGTTTCGCAGCCTCCGGCTGGGGCACCGAACGTTACGTGGCGGCCCTGGAACGTGAGAATGACGTGCTGCTCAACCGCACCGGGCAATTCGATCGCGCCAACGGCGATCTCATCGAAGCCTTAGCCATCGCGATCGACGAGCAGGACGGCGCCGAGCGTGGCCGCACCAAGCGCATCTCGCAGTTAGCGACTCGCATCGGATCCGCGCTCGGCATCAACGGCTGGAACCTCGAGATCCTGCGCCGGGCGGCGTTGCTGCATGACGTCGGCATTCTCGCGGTCCCCGGCGGCGAGCAGACCGCCCTGCATTGTGAATTCGGGGCCCGCCTGGTGGCCCGTTGGCGCGACGGGAAGACGATCGCCCAGGTCATCGAGCAGCATCATGAACGTATGGACGGCAGCGGCTATCCGCGCGGCCTGCGAGGTGATCAGATCATCATGGAAGCGCGCATCGTCGCGGTCGCAGAGACCTTCATCGAACTCACCGGCGCGAACGGCATGACGACGCTGGATGCGCTGCGCGACATTGAACAGCGCAGAGGCATCGAATTCGACGCTGCCGTCGTCGACACGCTCCGCCAGGCCGCCGAGCCTCGCACCGCGGACGTGCTGCCGATGACGCGGCGCCGCCCGACAGCAAGCTAGACTTCAGATCAGTGGTCTGGCGGCCAAACATCGGGCCGCGACGTCATCCTGTGACGGCGGGGTTTTTTCGCTGCCAGCCGCCTCGAGCCGATCCAAGGCCCACACGGCGAATGCTTTCAGCGCTTGCAGGTCCAGCGGATGCCCTGTGGTTGCGCCATCATCCAGACGCGACAAGGCGCGCTGCAACATCGTGATCGCGCCGCGCAGATTTCGCCGCTGCAGATGATGCATCGCGGCCGCCAACTGGATCATTCCTTGCAGCGGCCGGTCGCGGCTGCGGATCCAACGCGGCTCCAAGGTCTCATGCGCCTCGAAAAAGCGGCGCTCGTTCCAACACGTGCGAAACGCGGCGAAGTCTGCGGGCGCAGGCTCGCTACTTGACACTCGCGCTGAGCGACTCGCCGGCGGCCGCAAGCGTCGCGTCGATATCGGCTTCGCTGTGCGCTGCGGTGAGGAACATGAGTTCCAACTGCGACGGCGGCAGCAGCACGCCGCGCTCGAGCATGGCGCGATAGTAGCGAGCATATGCCGCCGCATCAGCTTCCATCGCCTGGCGCATGTCGCGGTGGGGCTGCCCGGGCCGGAACATGAAGTCGACCATCGAGCCAAGCTGCACGACCGGGTACGCAAGCTTCAACTCTGCTGTGATCGCGCGAAGGCCTTCCGCCAGACGCCGGCCGACCCGCTCGATGCCTGGATAGAAGTCCGGATCGCTCTCAATGGCGTCAAGGAAGGCATGCGCTGACGCCACGCACGCGGGATTGCCGGCAAACGTGCCGCCCTGAAAGACCGGCCCCTGGGGCGCGAGCTTCGCCATGACATCACCGCGCCCGCCGAAGGCCGCAATCGGCAAGCCGCCGCCCAGGACCTTGCCCAGGCACGTGATGTCAGGGCGTACCCCGTACAGCGCTTGCGCGCCCCCTTTGCCGAGACGCAGACCGGTGATGACCTCGTCGAAGATGAGGATGACGCCGAAGGAACGGCATAGATCGCGCAAACCTTCTAAGAAATTCGGCGCCGGTAGGCAAAGGCCCATGTTGCCGCACACCGGCTCCACGATGAGCGCGGCCACTTCGTTACGCCGTCCGCGCAGCGTTCGATCGACCGCGAAGATATCGTTATAGGGCAGCACGAGCACGTCGTGCACGACGCCACTGGTGATGCCAGACGACAATGTGGGGCCCGACGCTGAGGAAGCCCCCGCCGAGAAGATCATCTCGTCGCTGTGGCCGTGGTAGCAGCCGTCGAAGCGGATGATCTTCTCGCGGCGCGTCACGCAGCGCGCCAGCCGCACCGCCGACATGCACGCCTCGGTGCCGGTGGTCACGAAGCGCAGGCTCTCCATGGAGGGGAACAGACTGATGAGCCGTTCCGCCAGACGCACTTCTTCCATGTGGGTGGCGCCATAGACGGCGCCATCGGCCATCGCGCTCGCGACGCGTTGCGAGATGCGCGGATCTGCGTGCCCCAGCAGAACCGGGCCGTAGGCACACAGATAATCGATGTATTCACGACCCTCGACATCGATGACGCGCGAGCCGTGCCCCTGATCGATGATGGGCGTGGGGACGCCGACGGCGGTGCCGGCGCGAATGGGCGAATCGACGCCACCGGCGAGCGAGCGCCGTGCCCGCTGCCAATGCGCGGAGTCGACCGTCAGAAGCGGGGTGCTGCCTCGGACCACAATGTCCGACCCTTGCGTCGGCTGCGCGGCTCGACCTGCTTGACGGTGGAGAAAACGAAGAGAGCGGCGGGTGCCGCTCTCTTGGTTCAGCGAGGGAGCAGACGAGGCGCTATTGGCCTTTGTCCAACCACGCGATGATGTCGTAGCGATTGGTGATGGGGAAGAACGGCGGCGGATTCGACGCCAGCCGCGGATCGTATTTGTACTTGCGGTTGAAGCCGTGGATCAGGGTGCCGGCGCTTTTCACGCCCATCGCACCATTGGTGTTCTGGATGAGCCCGCCATAGAATGTGAAGTTCCCGCCGATGGTCGAGTTCCAGTTTGCGTTGCTGAAGTGGCCATCGTTGCAGCCCGTGCCGGGGCAGCCACCGCCGGTCCCTGAGGGGCTGTCTTCGCCGTAATAGCCGGTGAGGATACTGCCGTCAAACTCGTAGCCCGTCGTTGTGCCGGAGTTGACGGTGATATCGTTCGCCCACAGGCCGAGTTCGTCGGTCGACGTGCCGCTCTGATCTTTGTAGAGCACCCCCGGTGCTGCCCCGACGAGCGTGATGGTGTGCGAGTGATCGGTGATGTAGTCGGGCACTGCGATGGCGAATTGACCATGGATCGTGCCGCTCGAGAGTTTGACATCGCCGTTGACGAAGATAGCGCCGTTGGCCCCGACGCCGGTGCTCGGGGATCCGGACATCACGCCCGGGTACGTGACCGAGCATCCGGAGACACAACCGCTGGTCTGCTCGATCGTGGTGGTCTTGGCCGAGTAGTCGACGATAAGATTGTAGCTATGATCGATGGGACTGCTGCCGTACGGCGTCAGCGTGAAGACCTCATTGTTGCCGGAATATTTGCCGCACGTGCCGGTACATGGCGTGATCTGTACGTCGCCTTGGATGTACAGGCCGCTCGTCAGGTTGGCGGCTGGACCACCCATCGCGGTGTGTCCGTTGATGTAGACGCTGTTGGCACCCGGCTTCGGTAGGGTGCCATTGTTTGTTGCATTGCCGTAGAATGCTTCGCTCGAGGCCGTCAGGTTGTCTTGGAAGGTCGGGAGCTTCATCGGTTGCGCGCCGATCTGGAACTGCGAAGAACCGCCTTGGATGACGTCGGCCCACTTCACGTTGTTCGTGGTGACGGACGTCTTGCCGGCGCCTTCGTACCAGCTGGGCTGCGTTACGGTCTGGACGGTGTTGTTGAAGATCGGCGTCGCCGGGTCTTGGTACCAGACGTTCATCGTGCCGCCATTGTAGACCGGCCCGTCGAAGCTCTCGCCCGTGACATAGAAGACGTTGCCGGAGTTGCTCGCGGTGAACTGCTCGTAGTACGAGTACGGAAAGCTCTTGACGATCGCGTCGACGCTGCGGGTCTGGCCGGAATTCGTTTCGGTTCCAGTCGACTGGATTTCATAGTATACCAAGCCGTTGCCAGTGGCCCATGTCTGGGCGACGGTGGCGTCATACTTAGCGGTCGAGGGGGAGGCATACGAGTAATGGATCGGGACCGGCGTGACCTTGCCCGCTTTCGAGGCATTCTCTTCGATGCTCAGCACCATGTTCGAAACGCCCGCATACGCTGCGTCGAGCGCCTTTGCGCTATTGCTGTGCGCGCCGACGTCTTGCAGCTCGGTGATCATCTGCGCCATCAGTGCGCCCATGAGCACGAGGAAGACGACGGTCATGAGCAATGCCGTGATCAGAGCGACGCCGCGTTGGGCGCCGTATTGTCGCTTGGACTTCATGGCTTCCACCCCATCAGGATTTGGGTCGAGAGATCGTACGTGCCGTGCAGGCCTTTCGAGGGCTGCGCTTGGACGTCGACGAGGAACAGCGTCCCCAGTGTATCCACCGGGGTGACCGAGAAGTTGGTGACGTTGTAGGCGATGACGTCGGTCGTCGTGCTCGCGGTCGGGCACAGCGTCGCATCTGTCTGGAGGGTCGCGATACGCGTTACCGTCTTGGCGACCGCATCGTAGGTCAGCGTCACCGTATCGTAGCAGGGCTTCGGTGCGCCAAAGTTGTCGGTCGGGATCGGTGACGCCAACCCGCCTGGGCCGTTGTGCACTCGCCAGTATTGCACGGTCGACACGGGCGACCCCGTTCCTTGTTTCGGAGGGGGTGTCGGCGAAATGACCATGGGGTAGCTATTGTTATAGGTAGTCTCGTTAGGCATCGCTTGGCGGAACTCGTTGGAGACTTTGGCCATGGCGATGCGTGCATTTTGCTCCGCGGTGAGATTTGCGTTGGTGAGATTGTTGTGGTTGAACACCATCGCGAACTCCACGACGGACAGCGCGAGCACGAGCCCCATGATGGCCATGGAGATGAGCAGCTCCACCGTCGTGAAGGCGCGGGTATGTTTCGCGCGATCCATCACTGGATCACCGTCGGCGACGGCACCGGCGTCGGGCTCGGTTTCGGCGTCGGGCTGGGCGTCGGCGTCGGGCTCGGTTTCGCCGTCGGACTCGGTGTCGGCGTCGGGCTGGGCGTCGGTGTCGGAGTCTTCGATGGCGTGGCCGTTGGCGTCGGCGTCGGGGATGGCGACGGTGGGAATACGCCGACGAGATTCAAGCTCGGATCGTGCCGTTGCAACTGGTTCATCTGGAAGATCTGCGCGGTGCCATTGCCGTCCGCGGTATTGGCCGAGATCCACACGGTCAAATCTGCCGCATTGGGATCAGCGGTTTGCTGCACCGCCCGCCACATGTATTTATAGGTGCCTTTGCCGATGTCGTTGGCGAACGGGCTGCCCACACACAGCGGCATATTGTGCCAGGTCGGTGAGAGCGGGTCGTCGTTATAGGCCGGCCAGGCGTTTCCGCACGGGTCAGCTGGCCCGAGCGGAGCGCCAGTCCATGCCGTACCGTCGAACTCACCGGGGCCGGGGCTCGTTGCGCTCCAGAATTGTCCATCCGAACGCATCTGATCGATGAGATAGTTTGCCATCGAGATCGTGATGCCGCGTTGCTCGGATGATTTTTCCGCTTGCGTCGACGCGATCATATCGCCCGAGACGAAGAGAAAAGCGATCGTCAAAATGACTGACGCCACTAACACTTCGATGAGCGAGGTGCCGCGCTGTTTTTTGGGCGGCTTGTTCGAAGTAGCCATAACCGAATAACCCTCTAGTCCGGAAAAGCGTGGGTGTTCAATGTATATATGTGACCATGCGTGACTTGCTTTTCTTACAGTATTCCATCGGCTCCCGTACTATGCAAACAGGTGTGATAGCTGGCACAGTGGACTAAGTACGTGTGATATGAAGCGCACGACGCGTGCGCGTTGTCGTGCTCGACAACTTTTGCGGCGCACATCATATGACGTGCCGCACAAAAGAAAAACCCGCCGGCTACCGGCGGGTTTTCGAGCGCTTCGCGCTTCGTCTAGTTGCCGAGGTCTTCCCAAGCTGTGATGTCGTAGGCGCCATCGACCGGATTGAACGGCGGCGGGTTTGCGGAAAGCCGCGAATCGTAGGTGATCTGCCGGTCAAAACCGAGATGGTTGTTGCCCCCGAAGAAGCGGCCCACAGCACCGCGCATGTTC
>JALYZS010000071.1 GCA_030948745.1 Vulcanimicrobiota bacterium
TTTCTCGATGACCCCGTTGCCGTCCGACATCGCGCACATCGTCGGACAGATCTATCCGCTCGGGCGCCAGCATTTAGCGGAAGCACTCGCACGCGAAGCACGCGCCCTGTATTGGATCGGCGCCATCGTCAGCCTTGGAGTCCTCACAGCCACATTCTTTGGCGGCACCGCCGCACGGGTGCGCTATTCGCTCGAGCGGCGCATCCGGCAGCCCTTTGCACTGGCGGCCACGTACGTAGCGCTCTTGATGCTCGCGTTCTCGCTGTTGAGCCTGCCGCTGGAGTTCTACGGCAGCTTCACGTTGTCGCACCGTTTCGGACTGAGCGACGAAGCTGTTACCCGCTGGCTTCGCGATTGGTCGGTTGGCACCGTGATCGATGCGGCTATCGCCGCCGTCATCGGCGCACTGCTGCTGCGCGCCATCGCGCGCTTCCGGCGTTGGCCGCTCATCGCAGTGCTGGCGGCAGGTCCGCTCATATTTTTCGGCAGCGCGATCTACCCGTTGTGGGTCGCACCGCTCTTCAACACCTATCGCCCGTTGCCGCCGTCGCCCTTGTCGAACGCTATCCTCAGACTTGCGCACGAACAAGGCCTCAACGCGGCGGTCGTCTACGAGTATGACATGAGCGCGCAGACGCACGAGGCGAATGCGTATGTGGCAGGCTTGGGAGCCACCGAGCGCATTGCGGTGGGTGATACGCTGCTGCGCAGCATGAAGCCCGACGAAGTGCTCTACGTGATGGCCCACGAGATCGGACACTACAAACTCAAGCATCTGTGGATCGGATCGCTCGAGGGCTGGGCCGGAGCGGCCGTCGCGATCGCCTGGCTGTCGCTCGCGGGGAATGTTATCCTGCGCAGCTGCCCGCGGCGAGCACGCTCGCTTGCCGATCCCGCCGCAGCGGTCTTGCTCGCGTTCCTCGCACTGATCTTTCAAGTGGTGACCGCGCCCGCGAGTAACGCGCTCTCGCGCCAGATCGAGCACGCGGCGGACGTTTTCGCTGCACAGCACACACAACTCGGCGATGCGGGCGTTCGCTGCTTCGCGCGACTAGCGAACCTCGATTTGAGCGTCCTGCACCCGCCCCGGCTCGTCGTCTGGTATTTCTACACGCACCCTCCGACCGACGAGCGCATTCTCTACGCCGCGCAAGCGCAAAAACCGGCCGCAGCTGCACCCTGATAACACGGGCTGCGCTTGACAGGGTTTCAGGGTTGGTGCTACGCTTTCCACATCCTAGAAGTTTCGTAAGATGGGCAGGGTCCGAACAGCCATGGAACCGCCGACGGGCGAGACAGCCGACGTAACACCGCGAGAACGCGGTGGCGTTCAGTCCGTTGAGCGCACGCTCGACATCCTCGAAGCGCTCGTCGAGCTCGGCTCCGAGGTGGGCCTCGTCGAGATCAGTCAAGCCGTCTCCCTGCCGCTCGCGACGGTGCACCGCCTCCTCGGCACGCTCATCACCCGCGGCTATGTGAAGCAGAACCGCCAGAACCGCAAGTACGCTCTCGGCTTTCGCGCCCTGCAGATGGGCAGCGATATGCGCCAGCGCTTCAGCCTGCGTTTGGAGGCTCGCCCGTTCTTGCAGCGGCTCATGCAGCGCAGCGGCGAGAGCGCCAATCTCGCGGTGTTAGATGATGGGGAAATCGTCTACATCGACCAAGCGCAGTCGTCGCGCATCCTACGCATGTTCACCCAGATCGGCAACCGGCTGCCTGCGCACTCGACCGGCAGCGGCAAAGTGATGCTCGCCTACGCCTCGACCGAGGCGGTGGACGGGATTTTGCGCCGGCACGGACTGCCCGGACGGACCCAGCACACAATCGTCGATCAGCAAGCCTTTCGCACAGAGCTTGAGCACATCCGTGAGCTCGGCTATGCGGTGGACGATGAGGAACAGGAAGAGGGGGTCCGCTGCATCGCCGTACCGGTGCGGGATGAGTCCGCCCAGGTCGTTGCGAGCTTGAGCATCTCAGGTCCGGCGACGCGTCTCAACGACGCCCAGATGCGCAACGTGATTCCCGAAGTGCTCGACTGCGGTGCGAAACTCTCCGCCAAGCTTGGTTACCAAGCAGAGCGAACGACCAGCTTGCCCTAGCTTCCGGTGTTGCCCGCGTGCGTTACGTCACTCCACGGCCAAAAGCCGTTGGTGCGCGTCCAATGTGCGATATACTACTATGTAATATGAAGCACATGCGATCCAACGTTCACGGGGTCACCCTCGACCAATCTATGGCCGCGATCGTCCATTACTTCACCGCGGACCCGCTGCGCTCGTCCCCGGCGGATAGAATCGGTCGCGACCTCGGGTTGCCCTTGACCAGCGTGCAGGCCGTCCTCGATCATCTGGTGGCCATCGGCGTGCTGGAGCGCAAGAAGACGCAGCTCAGCCAACACCCGACGTATGTGTCGCGCATGGCGGATCAATTCTTGGACATCCTTGAGCGGCTGTCCAACTACTTCAACGATCAGATCGAGGACATCGCCGTTTCGCCTGCGCGGGCGCAACTTGCGACCGGCGAGCCGGATGCAGACCTTACGGCGCTACGCTCCTTACGGGCTCGCGTCGCCAGCCTCGAGTCGGCCAACGCACTGCTGCAGCGCAAAAACCTCGAGCTCTCATTCTTGTACGAAGCGAGCATGCTCTTATCGAGCTCGATCGACTTCGCGACGCTGGGCCAAACCATCGTCAATGCCGTCGTGAACGCATCCAGCTTCAAGGTGAGCCGCTGCTTCATCGTGTTGACCGATGGCGACGGCTTCGTGTTCCAAAGCGGCCACGGCGTTGAGCGCCTGGATGCCGAGCGATTTATCTTCAGCAATCGCAGCCGCCTCTTGCAGTCGATCGAAAGCGGCGAGGTGATCACCACGGCGGTCCCCTGCGCCGGCGATGATCAGCCGGAGCGGCAGTTCATCTTTCCGATGATCGTGAGCCGCGGGGAGCGCGCGCACGGCTGCATCGTCATCGCGCAGGTGAGAGAGCCCGGCTTGAGCGGGGATGACCTGCGGACGCTTTCGCAGCTCGCCGACCTGGGGGCGCGCAGCTTGGCCAACGCTTCGCTGTACAGCCGCAGCGTGGCGTTGGGCGTCACCGACCAACTCACGGGATTGCTCAACCGGCGCTACATGGACCGCCGCTTGGCGGATGAGGTCAAGCGCGCGCAGCGCGGGAGCCACCCGCTCTCCGCCATCATCTTGGATCTTGATTTCTTCAAAGCGGTCAACGACCGCTATGGGCATTTGGAAGGCGACCGTCTGCTGCACGCCGTGGCGCGGACCGTCTCGCAATCGGTGCGCGATATCGACGTCGTCACGCGCTTCGGCGGCGAGGAGTTCGCCG
>JALYZS010000075.1 GCA_030948745.1 Vulcanimicrobiota bacterium
GTGTATCTCGCATACGCCGTCCTGGGTGTCACGTTGACGTCTTTCAGCGTCACCCATTCGCTCGACGCGTACTACTACACACTGTTCGCGCGGCTGTTCGGCGTCTACCACCTCAACCCGTATGTCATTCCAGCGCCGATCCAGTTGGCCGATCCGGTCGTCAACCTCAACCTCGTTCCCTTGCACAATCCGCCCTTTCCCGACCCCTATGGCCCCGGCTTCACATTGTTCGCAGGGCTGGTCGGCGATCTCGAGCACAACGCCGCGTTGGGCTTTGCACTGTGGACCTGGCGGCTGATCGGCGTTGCGGCGACGCTCGTGAGCGCGATGGGCGTCGTCTACGCGCTGCGTCGCAGGTCGCAGCTTTCGAACGTAAACGCGACATCGCGCAGCGCTGCAACCTTCTTGTTCCATCCGCTCACCTTGTACGAAAGCGCCGTCGGGGCGCACAACGATCTGCTCATGATCGCACCGGCGATCTGGGCCTGGTCGCTGGCCGACAGCTGGCCGCTCGTGGCTGGACTGTTGCTCGGCGTCGCAATCGCGGTGAAATATTTCGCCTGCCTGCTGCTGCCGTTCATCGTCATACGCGTCTGGCGCAGGGACAAAGTCAGCGCGCTCCTGTTCATCGTGCTCGCGCTCGGGGTGCCGCTGCTTTGCTTCCGGCCGTTTGCATTCGGATCGGCAGGCGCCGGCACGCTGCAAACGGTCGCGTACAACATCTCGATGTCAGTGGAGTGGTTGCTCTCGTTGCCGTTGTGGGCGGCACACGCTCCCGTGATGTACCTCAAGCTGCTGCAGCTCGTCATCGTCGGCGCCTTCGCAGTCGTCACGCTCATCGCGATCGTCCGGTATGCGGTCAGCTTTTCGAAGAGCGCTCTCTACCGATCGATCACGGCACTCTTGCTCGCCATGCCGGCGCTGCACCCCTGGTATGCGCTGTGGATCGTGCCGATCGGAGCGCAAAGCGGGCGGTGGGCCACATACGCCTGGTGGTTCGCAGCGCTTTCGCTGTTGCTCTACGCCCACGAAGCGGTGCTCCCCACGCCCGCGAACCACACCATCTTCATCCTCCTTGCGCTCGTCGTGTTCATCACGCCGGTCGTCATTGCGCGGCGCGTGTCTGCTGCCGAGAAGGTGGCTTCCGCGTAAGCCGAAAAAGCGCGCGTGTGAGAACCTCAACGCGTCAATGGCGCTCAGCTGCTCTGTGCATCGCGATTCTTTTGGTTTTCGGCCCTTGTGCTGCCGCGAAGGCATCGTCTGCTGCGACGAGCCAACCGCTCTTCGGCTACCCCGCCGCGGCCGCAGCGCGTGAACTGCAGCTCGAGCGACAAGTCAACCAATCCCCCAACGCCAAGACCGCCTGGCACGACTACAGCGCCATCGCCGCGGAAGTGCATCGCATGGGGCAGCCCGCAGACTACCGTGCCGCGGTGTACATGCGGGATCGTCTCGCTCGCGCCGGCTGGCGAGCGCGGATTGTCACCTATGTCGTGCCTATAGCGTGGCCGGTCGAGCAATCGCTCGACATCGTGGCGCCGCGGCACCACGCGATCGACCTCTACGAGCCTGCGGTGTCGGGCGATCCGTGGTCGGCGAAGCACCAGGCGATCGGCAAACCCTATTCGGGGTACAGCGCCGACGTCGACGCCACTGGGCCGCTCGTGTTCGCAAACCACGGCACAGCAGCTGATTACGCTCAGCTCAAGCAGATGCACGTGGACGTGCGCGGTGCCATCATCTTGGTGCACGGAGGCGGCGGTCTCTCGAATACGCGCAAAGCCGTCCTCGCCGGACGCCAGGGTGCGCGGGCTGTGTTGTCCTTTCCCGAGCCCTTCGTCGATGTATTTGTTCCCACCCGAAGAGCGCCGGGATATCCAAAGGGCCCCGGACGTCCCCTTGGCGCTGCACTGCGCAACACGATGCTCGGCCTGCTTGACGAAGCCGGTGATCCGACCGTGGACGGTGTGCCGCTGCCGGGCGCGCACCACAAATCGTTCGCGTTGGTGAAGGTACCGCACGCCGCTTTCAGCGCCGTCACCCCGCTCGTGGGCCAGCAGCTGCTCCAAGGTCTCGATGGCCAGCGCGCGCCTTCGGGATGGAAGACCGCGGTCAGGGCCTCGCTCCACGTCGCGGGCAACGAGCGCGTGCATTTCGTGCTAAAAAGCCGCCGCTTCTTCGGTCCGATCTGGGATGTCATCGCGACGCTACCGGGCGCAGTGGCGCCGGACGAATCCATCGTGATGGGCGGGCACCGCGACGCCTGGACGTATGGAGCCATCGACCCGGGCAGCGGCTCGGTGCAGATGTTGCAGGTCGGCGACGCACTGGGCAAGCTCTATCGCTCGGGCTGGCGGCCGTATCGCAGCATCATCATCGGTTCATGGGATGGCGAGGAGCTCAACTTCTTCGGCAGCGACGCATGGGTGCGCCAACACGAGCACGAGCTCACGCGCGGCTGCTGGGCCTACATCAACACGGACGAAGTCACGACCGGCAGGACCTTCGAACCCTATGCGACCGATGATCTGAGCGCGCTCGTCCGCTCGGTCGCGCATGTGGCGATCGCGCCGAACGGCAAGACGGTCGATGCATACTGGCGCGCGCAA
>JALYZS010000107.1 GCA_030948745.1 Vulcanimicrobiota bacterium
TCGCCTTGCTGCTCGTCACGTTCCAGATCAACCAGTTTGCGAGGCGCTCCGCATCGCCGGGTTCGTTGTACAGGTACGTCGGCCAGGGCTTGGGACCGAGCTGGGGCGTCATCACCGGCTGGTCGCAAGTCATCGCCTACGTGGTCATCGGCGGTTCGGTCGTGGCCGGCGCGGCGAACTACATCGGCGTGCTCGTGCATTTCGTGGTGAAAGGATACGACGAGCCGCTGACGGTGGCAAGTATCATCCTCGTCGCACTGGCGGCGTGGTGCATCGCCTATCGCGACATCAAGCTCTCGACGCGGGTCATGCTCGTCATGGAGTTCATCTCGGTGGCGCTCATCCTGGTGCTTGCGGTGGGCTTTTTCATCAAAGCCGGACATCTCATCGACCGGGCGCAGTTCAGCCTGGCCGGCTTCAATCCGAAAGGCATCCCGCAGGGCATCATTCTCGCCATCTTCAGCTACGTGGGATTTGAAAGCGCGACGGCGCTGGGCCACGAGGCGAAGGATCCGCTCAGGACGATTCCGCGGGCCATCCCGCTCAGCCTGATCACGATCGGCGCGTTCTTCGTCCTCATGAGCTACGTGCTGGTGTTCGCGTTCGCGGGTCAGACGCCGTCGCTCGACAAGTCGAACGCACCGCTGAGCGTCCTCGCGCACATCGAGGGATTGGACGCATTCGCCGTGCTCATCGCCATCGGCGCGATCATGAGCTTCTTCGCCTGCGCGATCGCGTGCATCAACGCGGGGGCGCGTGTCTTGTTCGCCATGTCGCGGCACGGCCTGTTCTACGCGGCTGCAGGCGACGCGCACAAGACGCATGCGACGCCGCACGTCGCCGTGAACATCAGCGGCGGCGTCGTGCTGCTCGCGCCGCTGCTCATGTACCTCGACCATATCGCACTGCTCGACATCTATGGCTATCTCGCCTCGGTCGGCACGTTCGGCGTGCTTTTCGCCTACGTCCTTATCGCCATCGCCGCACCGGTCTACCTACGCAAGCGCCACGAAAGCCGTCCGCTCGTGGTGCTCGCAGCTATCGCCAGCCTGGTGCTCATGGCCATACCGCTGATCGGCAGTTTTGTGCCCACGCCGGCGCCGCCCTATAACTATCTGCCCTATGTGTTCATCCTCGTGCTCGCGGTGGGTCTCGTGCGCTTCGCCTATCTGCGTGTTTCGCGTCCAGCGGTCATCCGCGCGATCCAGGACGATCTCATCGCCGAAGCCGGCTAGAAGCGTCTAGCGCGCGGGCCGCGCTGAGCCGTGGACGCGGTCTTTGGCGCGCATCTCGGCGGGGCTGTCCACGAGCGGATGCACGGCGACGCCGTGCACGTAGACCATCTCGCCGCCGAGCCATCCCGAAACACCAAGCAATGCAAGGCCTGCCACCGAGAGCACGACCGGCAGCGTGCCGCCGTCACCGCTCAAACGCAACCCGGCGTCAGCGCTGAACACCGCGACCACGCTGAAGTTGACGATCATGTGAGCGCGCGCGATGCGCCGCACCTTGGCATCCGAGAGCGCGAGCATGTCGACCACGCCGGGGATGGCGGCGACGAGCGCGCCGATGATGCCTCCCACCATCGCGTATAGCGCTGCGGCGGGCCAGTGCGGGTTGTGCGGATAGGCGAAAGCAAGAAGATCGCAGATGAGCGAACATGGCAAGAGGGCAAGTGGGAACGCGATCAGCATCGGGTGCAGCGGATGACCTTTGAAACTCGCAGGGCTCGACATCTTGGACACGTCGGCACACCTCCGGACGGCGCAGCGATCGACTGTCTGGAACGTACCCAAGGCGCTACGGATTGAAGCCTAGGAGGCCGCCTTGGCCGCCGCCGTCCGTAAGCCAAGATCGGCGAGGATCTGCGCCGCGGCCTTCTCGCCGCTGTCGACCGCCCCGTTCATGAAGCCCGCGAACTCGATCGAGGTGTGCTCGCCGCAGAAATGCACGTTTCCCTCTCGCTCCGGCTCGATGCCCACGAACGACGTGAACTGACCGACGCCGGTATACGAGTAGGAACCGCGATGCCACGGATCGGCCGTCCAAAAATCCAAGTACGCCTTGCCGTTCCAGCCACGGGTGATGCCCGGGTAGATCGGCTCGAGCTGGAACAAGAAGCGCCGCACGACCTCGTTCGAAGCCGGTCCGAATGACGGCGCATGGAACGAGGCGCCTATCGTGCCGCCCAGGTAGTCCGTGAGGAGGCCGCTGCGGCCTGGTTGCGCGCGCGAGCTTTCCCACGTCTGTTGCAGACCGGTGTCAGCGTAGGTATAGCCGTTGTAATGCTGTTTGTACCACAGGCGTTCACGGAATTGCACCTGCAGCTTGGTGTTCGTCCCCATGGGCAATTTTTCGATCGCCCGCATCTTGAGCGGACGGAAGCCCGCGCGGCTGAGATCGACGAGACGCAACGTGCTGAAGGGGAGCGCGAGGACGACGTGGTCGGCGGTCATCTCGAACGTGCGCAACTGCGAGGACACGGTACAGACGTACGACCCGTCAGGCCGCCGTCGCAGCGCTTCCAGCGCGGTGCTGGTGCGGATCGAAGCGCTCGGCAGCCGGGAAGCGAGCGCGCGTGCGATTTGGTCGTTGCCGCCCACCACATGATAGCGCTCGTCGGTGCCGACGAGGTAGAATTGGTCGCGCCCGGTCTTCGACGACATATAGCCGAGCATGAAGATGAGCTCGAGCGCGCTTTGCACGGACGCGTCGCCGCCGTTCTCCGTCGTCAGATCGAGGTCCAATAACCAGCCCAGTTTGGATTGCACGCCGCCAGGCACGTTTCGCTCGATCCAGTCGCGCGCCGACATTCGATCGAGCCGCACGCCCGCAGCGGTATGGTGGTGGTAG
>JALYZS010000114.1 GCA_030948745.1 Vulcanimicrobiota bacterium
CCCCTCGACCAACGGCCACCTGCTCGTGGTGCGTGGCTTCACGGAGCGGGGCGACGTCATCGTCAACGATCCTTACGGGCGGCCCGGAGCGATCCGCCGTGTGTACCGGCGCGGTCAATTCGCGCACGCGTGGCAGCACGGATCCGGCGGGATCGTGTATGTGATCGCGCCCCCGGCGCTGCTCGAAAAACTGCGCTAGGCCGGTTCCGGGCCGAGGCCGCGGCGCGCGATCTCCATATTGATGATGAGCCCAGGCAGCGTGCGCACGAATACGCCGTTGGCGCTTCGCAATTCGACGCGTCGCGCAGCATCGATGCCGTTGCGTTCCAGCAGTTCGTCGCTCATGACGAAGCGATGCGGCAATGCTTTCGCCGCCCCGCGCGCGGCGTCAGCGACATCTTTTTCCACCTGCGCATAGCGCGGGTCGCGCACAAGCGACCGGGTGTCTTTCCACCATACCTCGAGCCAATCGGGATAGGCTGAGAGCGCGCGGTAATCGTTGCTGACGAAGGGCGTCGTGACCGCACTTTTCACCTCGTCGTAGATCGCGCGCACGCGCGGCGGCCAATCCCGCTCTTCGGTGAGCACGAGCGGCGCGACGCGGAATTCTTTGGTGTTGTGCACGTAGCTGTGCTCGTGCGCCGGGCCCGTCGAGCCGGTGCCGTTGATCGATTCGCCGCTCAAGACAAGGTCCACGGCGCGCGCGATGATGAGCAGCTTTGGATCGAGCAGCCGGAACAAGTCCGCGATGTCACGCAGGCGGCGCAAGTCGACCGCGCTCATCGAGCGCGCGTGCAGCGCTGCGGCATGGTCGCCAACGCCCCACTGCGCAACGGCCCGCTCCGCTACCGCACCGATCGCCGCGGCTTGCTGCGCGAACTGCGGCGCGAGGACGCTCGGACGCAGCCGCCGCCACGCGAGTCCGAGGAACTTCGGCGTCGACGCGTATGCCTGGAACAGCAGACTGACCATGGGGAGGCGCAGCGCGGTCTTGATCTCACGGTAAGCCTCACGCACGTCTTCGTCGGTCGCATCGCTTTCTTTGACGAGCGTGATGGATTGCATCACGGCGTGGTTCGACGTTGCGGCTCTGCGACCCGCACGTGCAACTCGCGCAACATCTGCTCCGGCACTGCATCGGGGGCATTGACCATGACGTCCTGAAAACGCTGGTTCTTCGGAAAGGCGATGACTTCGCGGATGCTTTCAGCACCGACCATGAGCAGGATGATGCGGTCCAAGCCCAAGGCCATGCCGCCGTGCGGGGGAGCACCGTAGCTGAATGCCTCGAGCAGGAACCCGAAGCGGCTCTCGACCTCTTGGGCGGTGTAGCCAAGCAGATCGAAGATCTTGCGCTGCACGTCCGGGTTGTGGATCCGGATCGAGCCGCTGCCGAGCTCCATGCCGTTGAGCACGCAGTCATAATGCTGGGCGCGCAGCTGCAAGGGGTCGCCCGTCAGCGATTCCTGGCCGGGCGCAGGCGCGGTGAACGGATGATGCGCAGGGGCGAGCGTGCCCGTCTGCGGATCTCGCTCGAACAGCGGAAAGTCCAGCACCCAGCAAAAGGCGAAGGCCAGCGGGTCGCGCAGGCCGCGGCCGTCGCCCAGATGCAGGCGCAGTTTCCCCGCCACTGTCCGCGCGGCGTCCGCTGCGTCGGCGACCATGAAGACCGCATCGCCGTCGCTCGCGCCACACGCCTGGCGGATTCGACCGAGTGCGTCGTCCCCCAGCGCCGCTTTGGGCAAGGACGACTTGACGCCGTCCTGCGCAAAGGCGATCCAGGCCAGTCCTTTGGCGCCCATCTCGATCACGCTTGCGACCAGCGCGTCGAACTCGCGGCGCGAGCGTGCTGCGCCGCCAGCATCAGCGATGCCGATGATCGCCTGCCCGGCGGCCACAGCATTGGCGAAGATCTTGAATTCGCTTGCGCGGAAGATCTCCGTGAGGTCGTGCAGCGGCATGCCGAAGCGCAGGTCGGGTTTGTCGGAGCCATAGTCACGCATCGCTTCAGCGTGGCTTAGCCGCGGGAACGGTGCCTGGACATCCACCTCCAGGGCGGTGCGGAACATACGGACGAGGGTGCCTTCGATGACGCGGATGACCTCCTCTTGTGTCGGGAACGTCATCTCGATGTCGATCTGCGTGAATTCCGGTTGGCGGTCGGCGCGCGTGTCTTCGTCTCTGAAACAGCGCGCGATCTGGAAATAGCGCTGCAACCCGCCGACCATGAGCAGCTGCTTGTAGAGCTGCGGTGACTGCGGTAGGGCGTAGAACTGACCCGGGTGCAGCCGGCTGGGCACGATGAAGTCGCGCGCCCCCTCGGGTGTTTGTTTGATGAGCGTCGGCGTTTCAATCTCGAGAAAGCCTTCTTCATCTAAATAGTCGCGCACGGCTTTGGTCGCGCGATGGCGCAGGGCCATGTTGCGCTGCATGACAGGGCGGCGCAGATCGAGATAGCGATAACGCAAGCGCAGGCTCTCATCCACCTCACCATCGGTGTGGATGGGGAAGGGCGGTGTTTTCGAACGATTGAGCACCGTCAAGTGCTCGCCGGCGATCTCGATCTGCCCGGTGCCCAGCTTCGGATTCTCCGTGCCGACGGGGCGCTTACGGACGCTACCCGCGATAGCGACGACGTCTTCCGAGCGTAACGTGGCAGCGGTCGCAGCTGCCTCCGCCGCCTTGCCAGGATCGAACACGGTCTGCGTGATGCCGGAGCGATCCCGCAGGTCGATGAAGATCAATCCTCCGTGGTCGCGCGTCACGTTGACCCAGCCGCGGATCTCAACACGCTGCCCATCCTCTGCCGCGCTGAGCGCGCCGCACTCGACGCTTCGGAATTCCCCCGCGGTCATCGGACAGATCCAGGGTCTTTGAGCGCGCGTTTGATGCCGCTGACGTAGTGGTACTGATACGCGATCTGGCGCGCGATATACGGCCAGGTGTTCTTGCGCGGCGCATCGTGTGCGCCGGCCTTTTCCAGCGCGCGACGCAAGGGGGCCGCGGCCTGCAGCACGGTGTGGAACGCGAGCGAAACGGACGTCATGCCGAGATTTGCTTTCACCCTGAAGTCCGGGTGCTTGCGATAGAAACGCACCGTGGACACCCCCGCCAGTTCCATGCGGCCGACCTGCTCTGCGAACGGCACGGGATGCCAGTGAAAATTGATCGCCGCGGCGTCGTACACGATAGCGATGCCGTTCATGACGAGCCGGTAGCCCAGTTCCAAATCCTCGTGTCCATATCCCGTGAATTGTTCGTCGAATCCGCCGACGGCTAGCAGCTCGTCACGCCCGACCGATGCATTGCCGGTCAGGAAATATAGCCACGACAACTGCTTGCGCGTTGCAGGGTGGAGCGGGCGTCGGGCGCTTTCGTCGTCGCGTTGTCGCTCGTAGTCCGCCAGGCTTTGGACTTGCAACTCGCACCCCACCACGGCGATGCGCTTGCCGGGCGCCTCCCGATGCTGACGGATGTGGCGCTCGAGCAGCGTCGGTGTCGCCAAAATGTCCGCGTCGGTGAAGAGCACGACTTTGCCCCGCGCCGCCTCAATGCCCGCGTTGCGCGCGGCGGCGCGCCCCGTGTACGCTCCGGGTATGAATCGAATGCGGCCCGGCTGCCGTTCGTTCAGCGTTGTGATGAATTCCGCCGTGCCGTCGTCACTGCGCGAGTCCGCCACGACCAGCTCGTAGCGCGCCGGATCGAGCGATTGCTCGAGCAGCGTCGGCACGACGTAGCGCAGGCGGTCGACGCGGTTGTAGGTGGGTATGACGACCGAAAGTTCTATCTCGCTCATGCGTCAGGAAGCAGCGACGGCCCCATGGC
>JALYZS010000167.1 GCA_030948745.1 Vulcanimicrobiota bacterium
GTGATCCACCTCGCCGGCACGAGCGTCGCCGGGCGATGGACGGACGAGAAAAAACATCTCATCCGCGAGACACGTGTGACCGGCACGCGCCATCTGGTGGACGCAATGCGGCGCAGCGGACGACCCCCGCGTACGCTGATCGCGGCCTCAGCGAGCGGCTACTATGGCGACCGCCAGGATGAGCCGCTCGTCGAGAGCGACGGAGCAGGCGATGATTTTCTGGCAGGCGTGTGCCGGGCGTGGGAGGCGGAAGCCGAAGGGGCGGCGCAGCTCGGCGCGCGGGTGGTGCGATTGCGCCAAGGCATCGTGCTCGGCAGCGGCGGCGGCGCATTGCAGGCGATGGCGCCGATATTTCGCTGGGGGGCGGGCGGCCCGCTCGGATCGGGGCGCCAGTGGTGGCCCTGGATTCACATCGATGATCTGGTCGCGCTTTTCTTGTTCGCGCTGGATCGCGATCAGGTCGCAGGCGCGGTGAACGCGGTTTCCCCCGATATCGCCACCAACGCGCGATTCGCGCACGCGTTCGGCCACGCGCTGCGGCGGCCTGCGCTCATGCCGGCGCCTGCGCTTGCGCTGCGCCTGGCGCTCGGCGAGTTCAGCCAATCATTGCTCTCGAGCCAGCTCATGCTGCCGGCCTACGCCCAAGATCATGGATTTGTCTGGCGGCACGAATCGCTCGAGCAGGCTGTATTGAGCATCTGCGGCTCGAGCGGCGAACCGGTCGTGGCACGCCGCGAGTTCGACGCCTTCGCGAGCGCGCCCCCGCAGCGCGTCTTCGATTTCTTCTCACGGCCGGAAAATCTGGCCTCATTGGTGCCTTCGCGCATGCGCTTTAAGCTCACCACCCCGCTGCCGATCGCGATGCGCCGTGGAGCAGTGATCGAATACGGGCTCCGGGTGCGTGGTGTGCCGATCCGCTGGAAGATCGTGATCACGGATTTCCGGGAGGGACACGCCTTCACGGACGTGCAGCTGCGCGGGCCGTACGAACTGTGGCGGCATCGCCATGAGTTCGAGCCCTCGAGCGGTGGCGTCCAGATGCGGGACCGGCTAGAATTTTCTTTGCCGCTGGCGCCCTTGAGCAACGTTGCGTTGCCGATGGTGAAGGCGGATGTGGTGAAGATCTTCGCGTACCGCCAAACGCGGATCGCCGAACTCTTGTCCGGCGATCGGTTCTAGCGGATGCGGATGCCCCAGCCTTGGAAGGTGCCTGGCGTGGACGCCCCTACGACCACGGTCGGCCGATCGGAACTCACGAGCGACTGCACGGTGTTGGAGATCGTCATGTCTTCTATCCTTTCTCGCACCATGGGTGCGGATTGTCGTTTCCCATGTCGTTACTCAAGGTTTCGGAGGATGTTTCACGCCGCTAAACCTCTTTCGTTGCGAAAGTATCAGTGAGGTCGATGATGACAGCGCAAGAATTCACCGAGTACGTCCAGGCTCGCGCGAATGGCGCCGACATGCTGGCGCAGGTGGAGAAACTTGGTTTCTCGCCCGGCTTCATCGCTACACATGTGCTCACCGGCACACCGGTGACGATCGCGCACGTGGCGATGCAGTGGATGGGCATGCCGAACAAGCACGATCGCAAACGTACGCGGCAGCTGTTCGATGCGCTGAGCGCGATCGGTTTGCTCGAGCCGGCCGGAGATGAAGAGACGTGGAGGCCGACAGCGGCGGCCGGTTAGGTCTGTGCGTGGCGGGCTACGGTCAGCGCCAGCGCCACGCGTTCCAGGTGGGTGAGAACGGCGTCGGCGAGAAGCCCTCAAGGCTGCGGTTCACGGCGAAGCCGTACGTCGGCGCATACAAGAAGTCGTACGGCACATCGCGTGCCAGCAGCTGCTGGATACGACGGTAAAGGTCGCGCCGTTGTGCCGTGCGCGGAGCAGAGAGCGCGCGCTCTTCTAGCGCATCGGCGACGGGGCTGCAATATCCGGCGTAGTTCGCGCTCCCGTCGCAACGCACGATCTCAGAATCATCCGGGTCTTCGCCCGTGCGCCAGGCGATGTACGCCATGTCGAACCGCCCGGAGAGCAGCAAACCGGCTTGCGCGCGCGGCAGATAGAACTGGGCGACGCTCACCTTCTTGATGCTCGCATCGATCCCGCGTTGGGTCAGCATCTGCTGCACGTACTCCGCGGTGCGCACGGCGGTATCGCCTTCCGGAAACGTCGTGAAGGTGAGGCTTAGGACTTGACCGCCACGCCGTCGCAGACCGTCCGCAGCGCGTATCCACCCCAACTCGTCGAGCGCATGATCCGCAGCCGCGGGGTCGTAGGCCGGCAGCCGCACGCTGCGATCGAACGCCCACGAGAACGGCGGCTGGTCGCTATCAGTGATGCGGTATTGTCCGTGGGTGATGCCGTCGCTCAGACGCGCGCGGTCGATCGCCATCGCGATCGCGCGCCGCATGCGCACGTCATCCAGGGGCGGGCGCCGGCAATTGAACGCGATGGCGCCGAAACCCGAGAACGGGGCGAAGACGAAACGCAGCTGCGCCGCCGGACCGAGCGCGAGACGTTGCGCGGGCGAGAGCAGCGTCCAATCGAGTTGCCCGCTCCGCAGCATGGTGAGGCTCGTGTTGATGTCGGGGACTTCCTCGACAACGATGGTCGCCACGTGCGGCGAGCCCCGGAAATAGCCGGGGTTCGCACGGAGCAGGATGCGATTGCCGCGTTCCCAGCGCACGAATGTGTAGGGTCCGGTGCCCACCGGGTGCAGGTTGAAGGCAGAACGCCGCAGCGGTCGGCCTGCCAGAAGATGCGCCGGCAAGATCGGCATGGGCGCGGTGCCGTAGGTGAAGAGCGTGGCGACGGCAGGCGGCCAGGCGCTTCTCAGGCGCACGATCACACGGTAGGGATCAGGCGCGCGTATGCTCTCGATCAGGTCGTAGCCGCGTGTGCTTTGCACGTCATTGCGCGGATCAATGATGGCGCGCCAAGTGAATTGCACGTCACGCGCCGAGAACATCGCGCCGTCGTGCCAGCGCACGCCATGGCGCAGGTGGTAAATGATCGTCCGGCCGTCGGCGCTGACACCGCCGTTGTGCTGGGTCGGCACGACCGTGGCGAGCGCGGGAATCGGGCGGCCGCGTTCATCCACGTCGAGCAGCAGGTCGAACATGAGGTGTGCGACCTGGCGTTCGTCGTCGCTTTGCGCCAACACCGGGTTGAGGGTATGCGGATCTTCGGAGATGTTGAAAACGATCGAGCTATGGCCGCCCGTCGTCGCACCGCCGGGCGAGGAAACGCTATGCGTGCAACCCGCGAGCACGACGGCGAGCGTGCATGCGAGCCGCCACGGCCGCGCTATCACGCCGGCGTTGCGCGCCCGATGGCCGGCTCGGGGATGGCGATGCGCGGCACCGACTTGGGATAATTCCCCTTGGGGTGGCGTTCGTTCCACCGCCGAGAGAGCGCCACCAGATACTCGAAATTCTCGTAGGCTGAAGGCC
>JALYZS010000181.1 GCA_030948745.1 Vulcanimicrobiota bacterium
GACCTGGAGACCCGCACACGCTGGCCGCAAGGTTTGCGCAAGGCGCTGCGGCAACTCGCTCCCTCCGCCGGACGGCTGGGCTGGGGGCACATCGAGGTGTTTGAAAGATGAAACAAATGAGACTTTGCTGCTGGCTGACCTGTGCGATGCTGGCCGCGTGCAGCCCTTCGCAACAACACCAAACGCAGAAACAAGTGAATGAAGCCCTGCTCGAAACGCAAATACGCGCCAAGATCGCGAGCATCGATGCGGCCACGGTTTCAAACGTGCACCTGGCCGTGTCTAACCAAACCGTCTTTTTAAGCGGTGACGTCCCCAGCGCACAAGAACGGCAGCAGATCCTGATCGCTGTGCGCGCTACTGACGGCGTCGCCAACGTCGTCGACCGGTTAAGGGTGAACCCCAAAGCGCCGACGGCGCGCGAGCTGGAAAACGATTTGGCCCTGCAAGCGCGTATCAAGGCGGCGCTGACGGAGCAGGCCGGCGTGAACGCGTTTAAAGTGAAGGTGGACGTGCACAAGGGGGCGGTGCAGCTCAGTGGGGCCGTGCCGACGCGGACGGTGCATGCCCTCGTCGTGGAGACCGTTCGTGCCGTGCCGGGCGTACGCAGTCTGCATGACGGCGTCCGCGTCGCGCCCTGAGCCGACTATTGCGCTACGGCATCGTCTCCGATATCCACGCCAACTTCGAAGCGCTCCAGGCCGTCTTGAAGGCGCTCGATGCGGCTGGCATGGAGCGACTGCTGTGTCTAGGCGACATCGTCGGCTACGGGCCAAATCCGAATGAGTGTTGCGACGAGTTGCGGCGGCGCGAGTGTCTGGCGATCGCGGGCAATCACGATGAGGCGGCAATCTCACCGGAGCGCCCCGACACGTTCAACCCGCTCGCTCGTGAGGCTATCGAATGGACCAAACACGAATTGTCCGCGGCCAACCGAGTCTACCTCGAGGGCTTACCGCGCGAGCGCGAGCTGGACAATTTCAGCATGGTGCATGGCGCGCCCGTGTTCCATTTCGATTATATCCAAAGCGTCAGCGACGCGCAGACCGCGTTCCCGCACGCCAGCTTGCCGCTAACATTCATCGGTCACACGCACATCGCTGAGGTTTTCTTCCAGGACCAGGGCGGGCGCGCGTACCATTTGAAGCTTGGCCACGGCGGCACGATCGACATCATCGACGAATGCCGCTATATCATCAATCCGGGCAGCGTCGGGCAACCGCGCGATCACAACCCGCAAGCCTCCTTCGCGCTGTACGACCCGGCGCGACGCATCGTGGAGATTCACCGCGTGGAGTACGATGTCGCCGGCGTTCAGCGCCGCATGCACCAAGCCAAACTGCCGCCGCAGCTGGCCGAGCGTCTCAGCATTGGATACTGACCGGGGACGCGACGCGCGGCCAGCCGAGCAATCACCGCTCCAGGACGACCGTCGCTGTTTCGCCTGCGGCCCGGAAAACGACCAGGGGTTGCAGCTGCACTTCGAATATGGCGACGGTACGGCACGCTCGCACTTCTTGATCGAGCCTCGCTTTGCGGGCTGGACGAGCATCGTGCATGGCGGTGTCGTGGCGACGGTGCTGGATGAGGCGATGGCCCATGCGGCGATCGCCGCCGGGGTCCGCGCCGTGACGGCCCGGCTCGAGATCCGCTTTCGCAAAGCCGCTCCCATCAACGAGACGCTGCTCGTCGAAGGGCGCGTGGAGGGTCGCCGCGGCCGTCTGTTGAGCCTGGTTGCCAAGGTCAGCGGCACCGACGACACGGTGTACGCCGAGGCGCAGGGGAGGTTCGTCGCCGATGTCGCCAGCGGCGCATGAGGCACGCGACGGCACAAAACCGATCGCGTCCAATCGCAAAGCCTTCCATCAGTACGCCGTCCTTGATACCCTTGAAGCGGGCATCGTGTTGAGCGGCACGGAGGTGAAGAGCTTGCGCGCCAACGGTTGCTCCTTAGTGGAGGGCTACGCGCGCATCAAAGACGGCGAAGCCTGGCTGCTCAACGTGCACATCCCGCCCTATCAACAGGGTACGTTTTTCTCGCAGCACGAGTCCCGCCGCGACCGCAAACTGCTGCTGCACACCCGCGAAATGAATCGTCTTCTCGGCAAGCTGCAGGAGAAAGGGCTGACCTTGCTGCCATTGCGGATGTACTTCCGCAAGAACCGCGTCAAGGTGGAGCTCGGCCTGGCGCGCGGCAAGAAACTGTATGACAAACGCGAGACGATCAAAGCTCGCGAAGCGCAGCGTGAAGTCGCACGGGCCGCGCGTCGGCGCTGAAGCCAAACATAACGAGGCCTTGCAGCGGCGTTGCGCGCGCGAGCTGCAGCGGTTGGGCGTGCTATCGCAAGGGCAAGCCACCGTTGTGGTCGCGTGTTCAGGCGGCCCGGATAGTGCCGCGTTGCTCTCGTTGCTCGCCGCCACGGCTTCTGGGCTGAAGCTCATCGCCTGCTATATCGACCATGGACTGCGCGCGCGCGCGGCCATCCGGCGCGATGTCGCAGCGGTGCGCGCGCAGGCACGGCGCGCACGTGCCGCAACGATCGTGCGCTCCGTGGCCGGCGGATTCACCCACGCCGGTTCGCGCGAAGCGCAAGCGCGATCGCTGCGTTACGCGGCACTGCTGGAAGTGGCGCGCGAGCACCAAGCGGGTTTTGTGCTGACCG
>JALYZS010000194.1 GCA_030948745.1 Vulcanimicrobiota bacterium
GAAGAGACCGGCGAGACTCAGCACCGCGGCGGCCGCCAAGAGACACACGACGCCGACCAGCAGCGGAAGGTCGGCGCGCGGCGCACTGACCGGCAGCGTGCCGCCGAAAACGATGAGCAGCGGCAGCAGCGGGCTCAAGAATGCGATGGTGAATGGCAGCGCCGCGATGGGCCACAAGCGCGGGGCCGCCTGCGCGCTGACGGGTGAGCTCGGCGCCCCTGCAGCGATCACGCGGAGCGGCCCGCTGACCGTTTGGTTTCAGCGGCGAGCTCGAGCGCGGCGGCGGCGACTGCCCTGGCGCCGCCCTGCAAGCCCAAACGCTGCTTGCCGGTCGCGCTCATGCGCGCGAGCTGAGCCGGATCGTCGAGCACTGCCGCGACGCCGCGCGCGAACGCGTCTGGGTCCGCGGGCAAGACCATGAGTGCGTCGCCCAACAACCGCTTCTGACGCATCCGGTACCAGTGCATCTTGTCCGGCCGCTCGCCTGGTTCGGCCGCCGCGAACACGGGTCTCCCCAACCCCGCCGCCTGTTCGTTAGCAGTGCCGGCTTGTCCGAACACGATGTCAGCCGCGTGGAGCACATCGGCGAACGCACCGCGCACGATCGCGATAGTCAGGTTGCCATGGGTCGCGACGGCCGGATGAACGTCCGGCGACACGGTCAGCGGGAAACCTGCGTCGGTGATGGCCGCAGCGATGTCAGCATCCGCGACACTTGGCGCGGGTGCGAAAAAAGCCTGGACCCGGCGGCCGTGCTGCGCGAGCAGCGTCGCCAGGCTGGCGAGGTGGCGGGCGCTCACCTGGGCATTGCGAGCTGCCTCGTTGCGGCTGCCGGGCAACACCGCGACGTGCAATGCCCCGAGGCTGCGCGTGACGATTCCGCTTATGGGGTGCAGGCCGTCCATCATCACATTGCCGGCGTAGCGGGCTGCAACCCCTGCGTTGCGCAATGATCGCGCGGTCGGCTCGTCGCGGGCGAAGGTGGCCGACGCGCGACGTGCGATGGCGCACTCCAGGGCGGAGTGCCGCGCGACGTAATCGGACTTCGCGGTCGCGACGAAGATCGACGGCCGGCGCGCGAAGAACGAGCTCAGCGCCAAGCAGTAGACGTCACCGACCGCCACGACCGCGTCGCGTGTCCGCTGCGTGGATAGATAACGGCTTTGCTGCCATGTCAGCCGGCCGAGGCCGGCCGCAAGATCTTTGACCAGATGCCGGACATTCCAGTTCGTGACCAGGCCACCGGATGGCATGGAACGTTGCGGCCCCACGCCGGGCGGCCACGCGTCGGGCGGCGCGCTGCCCACGAGCGGCAAGTGGGCCAGCTGCGCGCCTGGATCGAGCTCGCGGATGGCGCGCGCGATGTAGCCTGCGATGGCCGCTTCGCCGTATCCGTTGCTGACGAGCAAGATGTCTGCGGTCACGACGGGCCGCCTGAGAGCAGCGGCAGCAGTGTGAAAGCAAACGATCGTAGTCGGCCCGCCTCGATGCGGAGCGCGAGCCGGCCCACGTAGCTGGCATACGCGCCGACGTGCACGATCGGGATGCCGTTGACGAGCTCGGGTTGCTCGAGCAGGTCGTGGCTGTGCCCGCCCAAGATCGCGGTCAGGAAGGGCGAGCGCAGCGCGACGTCGCGGTCAGCCGCCAATCCGAGGTGCGACAGCAGCAGGGTCACGTCGGCCTCAGCGGCGCCGGCGTGCATCTCGGCGAGCGCTTCATCCGGCGGCAGAAAGCGCCAGCCGAACAGCTTCTCCCAACCGCTGCCGCGCCTGTATTGGGGCACCAGCAGCGCGAGCAGACGCACATGCAGGCCGGCGACGGTGAGCCGCAGCTCCCGCTGGAATGGCGAGGGACGTCCGCGCAGATCGATGAGATTGGAGCACAACAGCGGTGCGCGCAGCATCTGCGCCCGGCGGCGCAACGCGCCGTAGGCATAATGGAATTCTCGATTGCCGACGGCGATGGCTTGATAGGGAGCGGCGTTGAGTTCGTCCGCGACCGGTTCACGCGTTTGGTACAGCGTCGACGACCCCGCGAGCGCATCGCCGCAGTCGACGAGCAGTGATCCCAGCGTTGCCAGCCGCGCGACTCGTCCGCCGAATCCGCGGCGGCTATGGATATCGGCCGTCTGGAAGACGACCAGTTCGGCGCCGCCCTCGCTTTCCGTCACGCAGACTGCGCCATGAAGCGTGCCGCGAATTCTCCGATGCGCGTCAACGCATCTGCTGGGCCAAGCGCGCTTCGCAGCTGCCGATAGGCGAGCTGTTGCTCGCGCGCGGAACTGCCGTCCTGCAGCAGACGCATGCTCTCGGACACGATGTGAGCGGCGGTGAAGTTATCTTGGATGAGCTCCGGCACGATCGCCCGGCGCAGCACGAGATTGGGCAGCGTGATCGATTGCATGCCGGCGGGAAGCTTGCGAAGCGCAATGCGGTACTGCGCGGCCGACACCGTGTAGAACGTCACCTGGGGCACGCCCAGCAGCGCGGCTTCCAGCACCGCGGTGCCGGATGCGACCAGCGCAAGATCCACGGGCAGCAATGCCTGTGCGACCGTTTCGTTCGCGATCCGCGCGGTTGGCGGGCCGCCGGCATCCGCCCAGCAGCGCGCGATCTGTTCTGCGCGCTTGGCGGATGAGGCGACGATCGTGAAGCGCGCACCGGCGCGCTGTTCCAACTCACGCGCGGCGGCCGCGAGCACGGGCACATGGCGCGCGACTTCCTCACGCCGGCTTCCGGGAAGCAGCCCGACCTGCGGCGCGACCGATGCGGGCGGCTGCGCAGGGCGCTCATGGATCAGCGATACGAGCGGATGCCCGAAATATTCCACCGGCAGTCCCAAGCCGCGGTAGAAATCCCGCTGGTGCGAGAACGGCGTCAGCGGCAGTGAGCACTCGGCGACGGCGCGCGCTTGGCGCTCGTTATCCACCCATGCGCCGGGCGGAAAATAATACAGCACCCGCCCCGCGTAGCCGTGACGTCGCAAGCGCCGCAGCAACGGGATGTTAAAACCGCCGGCGTCGACGGGCACGAGCAACCCCGGCGGCCGGCGTGTGAGGTTGCGGGTCAACGCGAGCAAGACGCCGAGCAGGCGCGGAATCAATGGGATGGCGGACAGCGGACCGATGCTCGCAAGCTCGCTCGAATCGTATATGACGCTCGCGCCAGCCTGGGCGAGTTTCGGGCCGCCGATCCCGGTGATCCGTAGAGCCGGTGCGCGCCGTCGCAGCTCGCTAGCCAACAGCGCGGCCTGGAGATCTCCGGAAGGCTCACCCGCAATGAAGAAGACGTCTGCGGGCTCGTACTTCAACGCTTCAAAACGCCGCGATCAGTCTCTTCCTGGAGAAAGGTGAGCAGCTCGCGACCCTCGGGCGTGCGCAGCGATTGACGCAATTGCTCGATGGCCGTCGAGAGGTTGAGGTTGGAGCGGTAGAGGACTCGGTAGGCGTCTTTCAACTCGCTGATGGATTCGGTCGCGATGTTGTTGCGCTTCATGCCCACCGTATTGAGCCCGTGCACGGCCATCGGATTGCCCTCGACGAGCATGAAGGGCGGAATGTCTTTGACGACCTTGCTCATCCCGCCGACCATCGCCATGCGACCGATGCGCGCGAATTGGTGCACGCCGACCATGCCGCCGATGTTCGCGTTGTCGCCGACGATGACGTGCCCGGCGAGCTGCGCCAGGTTCGACATGACGACGCGGTTCCCGATCCGGCAGTTGTGCGCCACGTGCACGTATGCGAGCAGATGGTTGTCGTCGCCGATGATCGTCTCGGTCTCTTCACCCGTGCCGCGGTTGATCGTCACGAATTCGCGGATGACGTTGCGGTCGCCGATGCGCACATAGGAGATCTCGCCACGATACTTCTTATCCTGTGAGGATGCGCCGATGACGCTGAAGGGGTGGATCTCGCATTCCTCGCCGATGATCGTATAGCCATTGACGACGACGTTGGAGAGCAGCTTTGTGCCATCGCCGATCTTGGCGCGCTCGCCGATGAGGCAATACGGGCCGACCTCGACGCCGCGCCCCAAGCGCGCATCGGGGTGCACGACCGCGAGCGGATGGATGTTCAGCGAACCTCGTGCGGAGACGGGTTCGCGCTTGGCGGCCGTCCGCATCACAGGTGCAGGATCGACGCGTCGAGCCGGAACAGACGCGTATCGGAGACGATGGAAAACGCCAGTTCGCCCGAGCACGCCAGCTGGTCGTCGACCCGGGCTTCGGCGTGCAGCCGTCCGATGTTCATGCGCACCCACATGACGTTGACTTCCATGACGAGCTTGTCGCCCGGCACGACGGGACGGCGGAACTTCACTTTGTCGATGCCGGCCAGGTACGGCACCGTCGTCGTCTGGCTGTTCGGCTCCAAGATCGCCGTGCCCCCGAGCTGCGCCATAGCCTCGATGATGAGCACGCCCGGCATGACCGGGTTGTTCGGGAAATGACCGGTGAAGAACGGTTCGTTCATCGTGACGTTCTTATAGCCCACGGCGCGTTTTTGTGGATCGAGCTCGGTGATGCGGTCGATGAGCAGCATCGGATAGCGATGCGGCAGGATATCCATGATGGAGCGAACGTCGACGTATGACACCTGTTTGTCCCCCGCGTGCAAACGATGCAGCGGTATCGGACCGCCGGCTGGGCGGCCTTCTCGCCGGCTCATGCGAGCTCCCGTGACTTAGCGCGCGCCTGCTGCGGCGGCGAGCGGTGCGCGCAGGTCGCGCGCGGCCGCGACGTGGAGCGCGTGACCCGATTTGAGCGCGATGACCTCAAACCGCGGATACATGCCGAGCAACGCGAAGTCGCCCATGAGATCGAGGACTTTGTGGCGCACGATCTCGTCCGGAAAGCGTAACGGTCCCATGTAGTCGTTGCGGTCGATGACGACGGCGTTATCCAGCGAGCCGCCCAGCGCCAGCCCTTGCGAATACAACGCCTCGACCTCCGCGCGGAAGCCGAAGGTGCGGTTGGGAGCGATCTCGCGCAAGAAATACTCCGGGGTCACGACCGGCGTCTCCAGGAACTGGTTGCCGACCGGATCCGGAAACGCGACGAAAAAGTTGATCTTGAACTGCTCGGCGGGAATGCAGACGAGCAGCTTGTCGCCGTCGCGATGCCAGTAGGGCGAGCGCAGACGCAACACGCGGCGGGGCACGCGCTGTTCTGCCAGTCCGGCATCGCGGATGGCCTGCGCGAAGGGCAGCGCGCTGCCGTCCATGATAGGGATCTCTTCAGCATCGATGTGGATAAGCGCGTTGTCGACGTCCATGCCCGCCAGCGCGGCGAGCACGTGCTCGACGGTGTTGACCTCCATCGTGGCCGACGCAAGCGTCGTGCAGCGCACGGTGGAGCGCACGCTCTCGGGGGCGGCGGCGATGCGAGAGCCATCCGCCAAAACAAAAGAAAAGCCGGCGTTTGCCGGCGCAGGACTCATGCTGACGGTGGAAGTGCAGCCGGTGTGCAAGCCGACGCCCGATAGCGAGATCTCGCGTGCTAGCGTGTGTTGATATTCCACGTTCACCACAAGCGCTACGGCTTTTAAGAAGACTTGCGCGTTTCGCTGAGCGCGTTCATCAGCAGACGCACCTGGTCGAAGAGTTTAGGCAATTTGCGCAAGAGGACCTTCTGTTCCATGTCGGCGCGATGCGGCTGCGCGTAGAATCCTGAGACGCGCGAATTGGGCGGCAGCGACGCGATGACTTTTCCACTGCCGTAGATCACGCTGCCGTCGCCGATGTGCACGTGGCCGGTGATGCCCGCCTGCCCCCCGATCGTCACGTGCGCGCCGATCTCGGTGCTGCCGGCGATACCGACCTGCGCGCAGATCGTGCAGTCTTCGCCGATGTGCACGTTGTGCGCGATCTGCACCTGGTTGTCGATCTTCGTGCCGCTGCCGATGCTGGTCGAGTCGGTCACCGCGCGGTCGATCGTCGTGCACGATCCGATCTCGACGCGATCTCCCAGCACGACGTTGCCGACTTGGGGGATCTTGATCTGATCCGCGCCGACGCGCACAAATCCAAACCCGTCCCCGCCGATGACGCACCCGGATTGCAGCACGCAGTCGGTGCCGACGATGCAATCGTCTAAGACGGTCACGCCCGGATGCACGATGCTGCGCGCACCGATGCGCACATGCGCGCCGATATACGTGCTGCCGAGCAGCACGGCTGCTTCTTCGATGCTGGCGTTCGCGCTGATGACCACCGCCGGACCGATCCACACGTCGTTGCCGATACGCGCTGCCGGATCGATGACGGCGCTCGCATGGCGAAACGGACCTCGCGGCACGGGGGCGGCGAACAATTGCAACACAGCTGCCAGTCCGCGGCGCACATCGTCGACGATCACGTAGGCTTTGCTCGCGTCCAGTTTCTCGCGCGCTGCCTCGGGAGCGAGCACGGCGCCCGCTTTGGAGCGCAGCGCTTTTTCGAGCCAGCGTTCATCGACGGCAAACGTGAGCGCGTTGGGATCTGCTTCGTCGACAGCGGCCACGCGCGTGATGAGGAGTGCGCCGTCGCCGACCACACTACCACCGGCCGCGGCCGCAAGTGCATCCAGGCGCCGGCCCGCTCGCGCCATCGGCAGCAGCGCTAGCGCGTCGGCGCGGGCGAGGACGTGTCGATCTTGAGCGCTTTTTCCACGTCCGTGGTGATATCGTCGCCGCCGAACGCGACGCCTTGGCGGGTGACGACCATCTGATAATGCTGTTGCGCGGCGATGTCTTTGACGACGTTGCGGACGTCGTTGCTGACTTCGTCCTGCCAGCGTTGCGACTGCTGCTGCCACTGGCGCAAGGCCTTGCGCTTTTCTTGCGCGCTGATCTTGCTGTCGTTGATGGCGACGTAGTTGGCCTGGATCTGGCGGTAGTAATTGATGAACTTGGGCCAGCGCTGTTCGATGGCCGCGATGTTGACGATCGCCACGGTGGAATGTTTGTGCGCGCAACCGCCGCAGCTCAGGGCGAGCAGCGCGAGCGTCACAAGCATGCATCGGTACCTGTTCATTATCCCCCCGCTGATGGCGTCGTGCTGGGCGCCGTGCCCTGCGCTGCGATGGCCTTCGTGACGGCCTGCGTCAGGTTGAGCGCGCTCCCCGCGCCGCGCACCGACTGGAAGACGATGCTGACGCCGTTCTGCGCCGCGATGCGCTGCACTTGCACGCGCACTTGGTCGACGATCTTCGCGAGCAGATCGCGCCGGTCAGCTGCGATCTTATCCATCTGCGCAGCGATGGCTTGATTGTCTTGGAATTGCATGTGCGCGATCGCGCTGTACTTTCCGATCAAAGCGCGCCGCGTATCGCGGTAGCTGGCAGCCACTTGGTTGGCCTCGCCCACATAGGCTGCTTGCATCTTGGTGTGCAGACCCTGCGCCTGCGAACGGTAGTTGGCGTCGTTCGCCAAGCGCTTGTTCGCATCTGCCAGCTGCTGCTGGAACTTGCCGCCGAGGGCTTGCATCTGGGGTCCCATGGCGGTCTGCACGTCGTGCTGGCGCTTCACGAGCGTGGCTTGCGTGGCGGCCTGCGTGCGCTTGCGCTCGGCGTCAAACTTGGCTGCGGCCTGCGACTGCAGGCTCTTCTCATAGGCGCTTAGGTCCGCGTTGTCTTTGGCGCGCAGCGCGCTGATGGAAGTGGCTTCGGCCTGGTCGAGCGCTTTGAGCTGCGCGCTATAGGCGCTGCGATCTTTATCGGCGAGCGCCAAGTTCTGCAGTTTGGCTTGCAGGTTCAGCCGGATGCTTTGATTGCGCCGCGCAAGGTCCACCTGGAATTTCGTCTCGGCCGCGCTCACCTGATTGATGCGTTGCTTGGTCTTGGTCTGCACATCGCTTGCGAGCAGCTGTTGCACGTGGCGCAAGTGGTCGGCGTCTTGCTTGAACAGCGCACTGCGGAAGCTGTCCAGCGTGCTCAATGCCTGCTTCTGCAATTGCTTGGCCTGGTCGCCGTACTGCTGTTGCAAACCGCCGAGCACGCCGCCGGCGTTGCCCTTCTGCGCGCCGAGGGTGCTGGCTTGCAACTGGCCGATCGCATCCGCTTCACGCCGTTCGTAGACGGCGCGCCGCTGGGCCAGGTCTTGCTGGAACCGCTGCTGTGCCGCATCGAGCTCCCGTTGCATATCGCTGTAGGCTGCGTTCTGCGCTGCGCTCATGCCTGACGGCACGGAGACGCTCTGCTGACGCAGCACCGCGATCTGGCGATCCATGGCGGCGAGTTGATCGTGCAACGGGTGCGCCTTCACGATGACGTCGAGGTCGACGTACCCGACGTTCCCGGGACCAGCGGTGAGTCCGGGCGTGCTGACCCCAAGCAGATTCTGCACGCCCTCGTTGTTCTGGCGGTGGCTGCAGCCTGCCAACGCGACGAGCGTGATGAGCGCGCTCGCTAGCAGCGGCAGCGTTCCAGGACGGCGATTATTGCAGGTTCTTGACAACATCCGCTGTCACATCGGTGCCGCCGTAGACGCGGTTCGTCGCGTCGATGACCAACAGCAGGCTCTTCTGCTTGGCCACGTCGCTGATGGCTTTGGTCGTGGCGTCGACGATGGGCTGCAGCACTTTTTTCTGTTCATCATTGAGCTGATTGTTGAAATTTGTGACCGTCTGCTGGCGCTGCTCTTGGCTCTTGCCGTTGAGCTGGGCGTTGAGCTGGCTCTGCAGGTTTTGACGGAACTGCATGTAGTCGTCGTTGGCCTTCTTCACTCGCGGCAACGCGTCGAGCTGCTGCTGATCGACGTAACCGATTTCCGACGGCGGCGGTGAATTGACCGGCGGCAGCACGGGCCCGGGCTGGTTCAGCATGTTGATGACGTCATTGGTGATGTCGAGGCCGCCGAAGATGATGATCTGCTTGTCGACGACGACGCTGAGGCCCTTGTTCGCCGCGACGGACGCGATCGAGTTCTGCGCGCGCGCGAGCAACGGTCCGAACAGTTCGCGTTGACGCTGCGCGGCACGCTGGTTGAAGGTCTGGAAGATGCGCTGCTGGTCGGCTTGGCTCTTGCCCTTGATCGCCGCTTGGAACTCGCCCGACAATGTGCGCTGGTACTGCGCGAACTGCGCCTGCGCCGCTTGGAACGGACCGAGCTGACCGAGCGCGGCTTGGTCGACGAAGCCGATGTCGGTGATGTCCGTCGCCAGGACCTGCGGAGCAACGCTCAGGGTGATCAGGGCCGCCAGCGCGGCGGCGATCGACCAGCGCCTCGTGTCATGCATGAACATGGATGGTGCCTTTCACTTCCATTTTTTCGCTACCGCGGCAGGTGCCGCTCTTTAGAAC
>JALYZS010000203.1 GCA_030948745.1 Vulcanimicrobiota bacterium
GAGGAGCTAGAATGCGTCGTCTCTTTTTGGGTGCGATCACAGGGATCGCGCTGATCGTTGCGGGTTGTAACAACCACTCGCTCTCGCTCGACCTCACGCCGAACCCGCTCGTCATCGGGCTCACCGAATCGCAGGCGACCGTGCACGCGCACGCTGTGGCCAAGGGTTTCGGCGAAGTGCCGATCTCGACCGTGCAGTTCGCCGTCTTCGACGGTTCCAACACGCAATTGGCGAGCCAATCGCAGACCGTCGACCGCAACATACCGGCGACGCCGTTCGGCATCGTCATCGACAAGGATTTCTCGTTTCCCATCAACGGCGCGCTCGTCGCGTTGAGCGGCACGAAGTACATCATGGTGAAGGTGTTGGATCCGCGCGGTGGCGTGCTTGCCGAGCGCCGTCTCGACATTGTTGTGCACGCACTCAAGGGCCTGTCCGTTCCATCCGTGCTCTTGCCGCACCCAACGCCGACCTCCAGCCACTAAATGCCGACGCGCCGCCGGCGTACGACCGCTGCTCGCGCCTCGCGGCGCGGCCGTATCCGCTGGGGCGCGTTGGTCGCGCTGGCCGGCATCGCAGCGCTGACGATCTACGGTGTGCTCGTCGTCAGCCGTCAACTGCATAGCTATGGCTCGAGCAGGCAGACCGAGCGTTCCACGCAAGCCGTGACGCCGCCAGCGGTCGTGGCTTCGCCGCAGGCCGCTCCTGAGACGTCGCCCGAACCTTCAGCGCTTCGCAGCGCACCCCTGAAGACGGCACAGCTCGCCATCATCATCGACGACTGCGGGTACAGTATGGAACGCGATCGCCGTTTTTTGCAGCTGCCGATACCGGTGACGCTCTCCATCCTGCCGATGACGCCGCACGGCAAGGAGATCGCAGCCGAAGCTCAAGTCGCCGGCAAATTCATCATGTTGCACTTGCCGATGGAGCCTGAGTCGGCGCAAGCCCATCCCGGTCCGGGCGCGATCACGACCGCGATGACCGATGCGCAGGTGCACGACCAAGTCGAAAGCGACGTCGAATCGCTGCCGCCGGTGCTGGGCGCGAACAACCACATGGGCAGCAAGGCCACGAGTGACGCGCGCGTGATGCGCGACGTGCTCGGTGTGTTCCAAGAGCGCCATCTGTTCTTCATCGATTCGCTGACGAGCGGAAGCTCCGTCGGTGGCTCGCTCGCCAAACAGCTCGGGGTCGCGACCACGTCGCGTGATGTGTTCCTCGATAATTCTACCACTTTGCCCTACATCGAGGGGCAGTTGGATGAAGCGCAACGCGTCGCACTCAAACAAGGCAGTGCGGTCGCGATCGGACATCCCAACGCGACGACTGCGCAGGCATTGACGGCGTATATCCCACGGATGCAGGCCGCCGGTATCACGTTCGTGCCCGCGCAATCCCTGGTGCGCTAACGGGGACCCTCACGCCGTAGTCACAGCGCGGCCATGCCGGGGACGCATTGCGCGGGCACACTGCGCCAATGTCCGCACGCCGCGTGCTGCTCGCGCGTCTCTGTGATCCGCTCCCCACGCACGGCCTGAAGCGCTGCTCGGAGTCCGTCAAGTGCCACGCGGTCGCGCGCCTGAGCGCACGCTTCATGCACCGGCGCCATCAGGCGTGCGGGGAGCGCGTCTTATCGGCTTTGCGACGGCTGCGCGATCCGCGACTCGCAGCCTACGATCTTGGCGAACGTATTCTCGTGTCCGAGCCATTCGGCGCGCTGCCGGCGGTGGTTCGGCCCGCGCTTGAGTCCATTGCCCAAACGTTCATTCGCGAAATGCTATCCCGTACGCCGTCGGCGCAGCTTGTCGCGGCGTTGCGTCCGTTCGGCGAGGGGGCTTTACGCGCGGCGCGCGACGGCGGCGTGCGGATACGTGTGCTACCCGCAAGCCGCAAGTTCGCGCAATGCTCGCCCGATGTGGCCGCGATCGTGCCCGACATCGACGATTGGAGCGCGCCGCCGGCGGGCTTGTTCGTGCTCAGCGAGCGTCTGCTACTGTTGCGCAGCCGAGCGTTGCGAATGACCGCGGCGCACGAATTCGGTCATGCGCTGGATGCGATCATGGCCAGTCGTCGCGCTTCCTATTTCTCGTACGAGAGCGCCGAGGTCCGCGCCGCGTTCGCCGGCAGCGCAGGCTTTGTCAATGAATATGCGGCCACCGGCCTAGACGAATATTTCGCCGAAGCGTTGCGCGCCTACACAGAGGTGAACGACGAACGTTCGTGCTGGCCGCCCCTCACGCGTTACGATTTGTTCGTCCGCGACCCGCGTCTGTTCGCGCTGGTGGAGTCATTTCTTCGCAGGGTCAACGAGCAGGGTCAGCAGGATGAGCCAATTCACGGTGTGGCCGATCCAACACAAGACGCACGCCCGGCGCGTGACGAACAGCAGGCTGTACGCTAGCGCAGCCGACATGAGCGCCGCAAGCGCGGCGGCGACGAGCACGCACACAAACACCGTGCGCCCGTGCAGCCATGGCGAAGCGATAAGCACGCCACTGTAATAGCCCAACCCGAGCAATGCGTTCGAAACGCCCAGCAGCTTCGCTGCCGGCCGAATGACGACGCTATCGCCAACCTCAGCGCCGCTCTCGAAGCGCCGTTGCTTGCGGAACATGAAGACCGCCGCATACGCACCCACGAGGCACAGCAGCGGAAGGAGGAGCCGCACGTCAGCCAGCGGCCAGAAATTCCGCGACGCGCGCGATGCCGGCTTTCAAGGTGTCGGCGGGTGCGGCCCAAGTGAGGCGCAGATACCGGTCCGACGACGGACCAAAGACGCAGCCGGGAATCGTGACGACGTCGTGTCGCGCCAGCAGTTGTTCGGCGGCTGCTTCGGATGCGGCGCCCGCCGGCGGCAGGAGCGCCAGCGCATAAAAAGCGCCTTGCGGCGCGATGATGGACAACGAGTTGTGAGCGGCGCATTCAACCAGAAGCTGCCGCTGGCGAGCGTACCAGTCATGCTGTGCGCGGAGCGCGCCGGGCCGCGAGACGATGTCAAGCGCGACACGTTGCGCGAACATGTTGACCGACATCATCATGAGCGAGTGCGCGCGGGTCGCCGCTTCGACGATGGCGCTCGGCGCGAGGAGGAAACCCATGCGCAGCCCCGTGAGCGCGCACGACTTCGACAAGCTGTGCACCGCGATGGTATGCGGATAGAGGTCCATGAACGAGGTGTACGGTTCGGGGGTGAAGGTGAGCTCGCGATACACCTCATCGACGACGAGGTAGATGGGTGGGCCGGACCGCTCGGCCAGACCGCTTGCCAGACGCTCCATCTCAGTGCGTCGCATGACGGCGCCCGTCGGGTTCGCAGGCAAGCCCAGGACGATCAGGCGTGTCTGCGGCGTGATCGCCTCGAGCAGCGCGTCCGCGTGGATGGCGAAGTCGTCGCTCGCCGGCAATGAAACCGTGCGCGCGGCCACGCCCTCAAGTGCGCAGACGCGCTCGTACGAGGGATAACTCGGCTCCGTCACGAGCACTTCGCCGCTTTGGGCCGCGGCGATGGTCTTGATGGCCAGATAGAGGCCTTCTTGCGAGCCGTTGCTGACGAGCACGTTCTCAGCACGCGCGCAATAGCGGCCGCCATAGATCGCGGAGATGCGCTCGCGCAACTCGGGGACGCCGGCCGGCGGTGAGTAGGGGCAACCGTTCGTGCGCACCCACTGGGTCGCGCGCTCGAACGGTTCGGGATCCGGCAGCAGGCTCGGCTGCCCCATGCCCAGATCAAGCGATGTGGCGCGCTTGCGATCATGCATGACGCGGATCGCCGAGGGCGTTATCGTCTCCAAGCGCGGATTCAACCGCATTTCCATCAGACTGCCAATCCGTGCTCGCGCAACACGGCGTTGAGCGACGTCTTGCGGTCGGTCGATTCGGTTCGTCTGCCGACGATGAGCGCGCATGGTGTGGCAAAGGTGCCGCCCGGGAAGTTCTTGGGCTGCGTGCCGGGTATGACGACGGCGCGTCGTGGTACCGTGCCATGGCTTACCGGGGCGCTCTTATCGGTCACGTCGATGATGGGCGTTGACGCGGTCAACACGACGCCTGCGCCGAGCACCGCTTCCCGTTCGATGACGACACCTTCGACGACGATGCAGCGTGAGCCGATGAACGCGCCATCTTCAACAATGACAGGGCGTGCGGCCGGCGGCTCCAGCACGCCGCCG
>JALYZS010000214.1 GCA_030948745.1 Vulcanimicrobiota bacterium
GATGCTCCCGTGATACCGAACATCTTTTGCTGCAAGCGCCCGATGATCGCCGCAGCGGCATGGTCGCTTTGACGGCGGTCAGCCCAGGGCTTGAGCAAGCAGAAGACGATGCCGTTGTTCGACCCCACGCCGAAGAAGCTGAAGCCCGACACGCTGAAGACGTTCACGACGTCGCTCTCGCTGTGCAGCAAGTCGCGGACCTGGGCCATGATGTGGTCGGTGTACTGCAGCGAGGACCCGGGTGGCCCTTGCTCGATGACGATGAAGTAGCCCTGGTCCTCGTCCGGCACGAAGCCAGTCGGCACGATGCGCAGCATGAAGATGGTCGCCCCGAGCAACAGCACGAACACGCCCAGCACGATGGCGCGGCGGGCGAGGAGGGCGGGCAATAAACGCCGGTATGCTGCCCGAACGCGGTCGATGCCGCGCGCAACGGCGCGCATGAAGCGGTTATGACGCGACTCGTGTTCGTCGAGCAGCAGCGCCGCCAACGCCGGGGCGAGCGTCAGGGCCGTGAAGGCCGAAATCGTGATCGTCGACGCGATCGTGAGCGCGAACTGCTTATAGAGCTCGCCGGTCGTGCCCGGGAAGAAGGCGACCGGCACAAAGACCGCAAGCAGCACGAGCGACGTGGCGATGACCGCGCTCGCGATCTCCGCCATGGCTAAGGGAGCCGCCGTTTGCGGGTTGACCTTGTGCTCCTGGATGTATCGCACGATGTTCTCGATGACGACGATCGCGTCGTCCACCACGAGCGCGGTCGCAAGCGTCAACCCGAACAGCGTGAGCACGTTGATCGAAAAGCCGAAGACCTTGAGCAGCGCGAACGTCCCCAATAGCGACACCGGTATGGTGATCGCCGGAATGAACGTGCTCTTCCAGTCCTGCAAGAACAAGAAGATCACGAGCACGACCAGCGCGATCGCGATCAGCAGCGTCTTGAGGACTTCTTTGATGGACTCGTTGACAAAGACGGTTGAGTCGAAGGCGACTTTGTAGTGGATGCCAGGGGGGAAGTGCGCCGACAACCGGTCGAGCGCATCGCGCACGCCTTGCGACACGGTGAGCGAGTTCGCGTCTTGCAGCTGCAACACGCCGATGCCGGTGGATATCTTGCCGTTGAAATTCAGATTCGTCGAGTAGTCCTGGGCCCCCAAGTCGACGCGCCCGACATCAGACAAGCGCACCAACGACCCGGGAGTCGTTTTCACGACGATATTCGCGAACTCAGCGGGTGACGTCAGGCGTCCGGCGACACGCACCGTGTACTGGTAGGGTTGTTTGGGCGGTGCAGGCTCTTGGCCGACCTCGCCGGCCGCCACCTGGACGTTTTGCTGCTGCAGCGCCGAGGTGACGTCGTTCGGGGTCAGCGCGTAGGCCTGCAGCTTGCTCGGATCGAGCCACAGGCGCATCGCGTATTTGCGCTCGCCGAAGATGATCGTGTCGCCCACGCCATGCACGCGTTTGAGCGCCTGGGTGATGTAACGGTCGGCGTAGTTGCTCAGGTACAAGCTGTCGTACTTGGGGTTGTCTGAGGTCAGCGCGATCGCCATGACGAACGAGGTCGAGTTCTTCGACACCGTGATGCCGGTCTGCTTGACCTGTGCCGGCAAAACGCCTTGCGCGACGTTGACGCGATTCTGCACGTCTTGCGCAGCCAGATTGATGTCGCGGCCGAGATTGAAGGTGGCCGTGATCGCGCTCGTGCCGTCGGCGGCGCTCGTGGATGACAGGTAGCGCAATCCCTCGACGCCGTTGATCTGCTGCTCGAGCGGGTTGGTGACGGAGGTCTCCACCGCTTCTGCGTTCGCGCCGATGTACACCGCGTTGACCGAGACCTGTGGGGGCGCGATCGAGGGGTAGTGGGCCACCGGCAGGGTCGGCAAGGCGATGACGCCTGCCAGGAAGATCACTGCGGCGCAGACCGACGCGAAGATCGGGCGGGTGATGAAGAACTTCGTGAACATTAAGGGTGCTGCTGCGCCTGGGGACCGAGCACTTGGACGGGCATGCCGGGCTGCAGCGTCGGAGAATGGTTCAAGATCGCGAGCATGCCGGCGCGCAGACCGGGGCCGCTCACCTCATACTCGACATCGTTCGACAGACCCGTCTCCACCGGCACCGATTTCGCTTTGCCGCCGTCGATGACGAACATCGCGAACCCGGCGTCGGTCTGGAACACAGCCGCGCGCGGAGCGAGCAGCACGCCGGTCTTGCGCTGCCGCTCGAGGCTGACGCTTGCGACTTCACCGCCGCGCAGGCTGTGGTCAGCATTGGAGATGGGTATGCGCGCTTGATAGCTCAGCGTTCCGGTCAGCGCTGCCTGGCTGAGGAAGGCGACCGTCGCGTGCCAACTGCGCCCGGGGACGCTGCTGACGCTGATCGTGACCGGTGATCCGACCCGCACGAGTGAGATCTGGTCGCCGGGGATGCCAAGGTCGACATAGACGTGGTCGAGTTGCACGACATCCACCAAGCTCTGGCCAGGCGATGCAAGCGTGCCCGGATCGACATGCCGCGCGCTGACGACGCCGTTAAACGGCGCCGACACATTCGACTGCGCGATCTGTGACTCCGCAAAACTGACGCTCGCGGCGGCTTGCGCGACAGCCGCTTGCGCGTTGCGCACGTCCGCATTGGCGGCGGACAACGTTCCCGGACTCAGCGCCGCATTTTGTTGCGCGACCTCAGCCGAGCGCAGGGCCGCATCGGCGGAAGCGGCTTGCTGGCGTGCCTGATCAAGTGCTGCTTGCGATACGTAGCCTTGTGAGAACAAGGACACCTGGCGTCGCAGGTTGGCTTGCGCTGCGTCGTCGGCGATGCGAGCGGATTGCAGTCCGGCCGTCGAGGAGCTCACGTTGCCCTTGGAATTTGCGATGGTGGATGCGAGCCGGGCTTGTGCGGCTTGCAGCGCCGCGGCGTTCTGTTGCAGTTGCGCGCGCAGGGTGCTGTCATCGATCTTCACGAGCAACTGGCCGCGCTGCACGCGCTGACCGACCTGCGCGTTCACCGACAGCACGGTTCCAGAGATCACGGATGACAGCGAGGCCTGCTGCAGTGGCGTGACGGTGCCGGTGACCTGGAAGGTCGCGACGATGTCGCCGTGCCGTATCGGCGCGGCCGACACAGGTACGGAGAAACCGACGGCGCCGGAGCCTGCGCCGGGCGGTGGACCTTTGGGAGCGCAGGCGGCGATCAATGATGCGGCGAGCGCGATGCTAACGCGGGCGAAGAGTTTCACGAGAGGCCTTAGATACCGTCTAACGGCACCGCTGACCTTCGTCGCCAATTTCCAGCCGGATACTTGACAGTTCCGGGCGTGGGTTATGCCGCCTGGTGCACCTTTAGCCGTTGGACGGCAGGAAGGCGAGCATGCGCGTGGGGCATGGCGAGCGGCTCACAGCTGCCCAGCACGCATCGGGCGCTGAGCAATAAAGCCTCCACTTGTGGCACGGCCCGATCCGGCCTGAGCTTCACAACGGTACAACCCGCACCGCGAATGCTGCGTTCCAGCTTGTCGTGCGCCTGACATTGGCGTCGCAATAATTGATCCCGTAATGCTTCCGCGCGCAGATCCACGAAGGCGAAGAGGTAATCCGACACACGCTGCACGTGCGCGAGGTACGGTGCGGGCGGTGGTTTCGCGAACGTGTCCTCGAAGATCACGTGCCGTTGCGGCGCGAAGTGCTCAACATAGCTGCGCGCCATGGCTTGCGTCAGCCCTTGGCTGCGGACGACGATCGTATCGTGCAGGTTCCAGCCGATAGGGCGCTTGCCGACGAACAGCTCCCGGCCGTTGTGCTTTTCAATGAGTTGATCGACCAGGCTCGGCCGGCCGATGCCGTCCGCGCCCCGGATATGGATGATCATCGGGACCTCCCAAAGCCACAGTAGCACTCGTGTGACCCGTTGGGGGACCGCTTCGCGCCGTGACGGCGCTCACTCTGGACCGAAGCGGCCCGCCCCGCAAAGCCTGTCAGCGATGTGGCAGAGGCGCGGCAAGGGAAAGGCGGCCTAGCCGGAATCTCGGTTGCACATGCGTCTTCTCAGCCTCCTGGCCGCTTTATTTCTTGCTTTCATGCCCGTGCCTGGCCGCAGCGCGCAGCCACTCCCAGCCAGTGCGTTTTCATATGACTCGCGCGCACCCTTGCGATTGACGGTGATCTCGCAACGCCGCGACGCTGTGGCGAGTGTGCGGGAGATCCGTTTCGCATCGCCGCGCGGCGGCCGTATCCACGCTGAGATCGTGGCGCCGCTGCACCCGGCAGCGTCCCAGGGCGGCGTGCTCTTCGTGCATTGGCTGGGCGACGCGAAGACGACCGATCTGACCGAGTTCTATCCGGATGCGCTGAGGCTGGCGCGGCACCGGATCGTCTCGCTGCTTGTCGACGCGCAGTGGGCGCAGCCGCATTGGTATGAAAAAATACGCTCGCCGCGGACCGACTACGCAGA
>JALYZS010000233.1 GCA_030948745.1 Vulcanimicrobiota bacterium
ATCGCGGATGAGGTCATCGGGGCGGTGCAGGTCATCGGGTTCGAAGGCCGCCGTTTCAGCGTCGAGGATCAAAGCCTGTTCCATGCGGTGACCGACGAGCTGGCAGTGGCGATGCGTCACGCGCGCATGCTTGAAGAGACATCGCGCATGGCGATCACCGATCCCCTCACCGGGCTGTACAACTACCGCTTCACCCAAGACTTCCTGCGCAAGCGGTTGTCCGAATCGCGCCGCCGCAAACGGCCGCTCGCCATCGTCATGGCCGACGTCGACAATCTGCAAGCCATCAACGAGCGCTTCGGTCACGAAGTCGGCGACCGCGTCTTGCGCGAGTTCGGGCAACGGCTGGCGGGCTCGGTGAGGCTCTCCGACGTCGTGGCCCGTTACGGTGGCGACGAGTTCCTCGTGCTGCTCCCGGAGACGCAGCTGAGCGACGCCGTGATGCTCGCGGAGCGGATGGCCCAATCGATCGCGCAGCACGAATGGGGTCTGGGCGATGGCGAGCAGAGCGTGACGGCAAGTCTGGGGTGCGCCTCGTTCCCGGAGGCGGGCTCGCAGATGCAGATGCTGCTCAAGGCCGCAGACGCGGCGCTGTACAGGGCGAAGCAATCCGGCAAGAACACCGTATTTCCGCGGCTCGATTCGCTGCCGCGCTTCGCCGGCTGAACCAGTGGTTTCCGAAAAGTACGTGGCGTCGTTTCCGTCTGCGCGCTCGTGAGCGAGGCGGGCTTCCGATCAGACTCAACATTGGCACGCTCATCCGACCTATGGGAATTGGTGGCCGAGCTGGATTACAGCTTCGACCTGAAGTAGCGACGGGGGCAGCCCCCAGCGCGAACGAAGCGTGGCGGCATGATCGTCGGCGCGGATCCGCTGCTTGCATGGCGCAGCGAATTTCCCATCCTTTCGAAATGCACGTACCTCATCAGCAACTCGCTGGGCGCGATGCCCGCGAAAGCGCGTACGCGCCTGGATCAGTACGCGGACGACTGGAGCGGTGACGGCGTCGAAGCATGGGATGATTGGCTGACGCTCGTCAACCAAGCGGGCGATCTCATCGCGCCGTTGATCGGTGCTCCAACCGGCAGCGTCATGATGCAGCCCAACGTGACGATCGCCGAATCTATTTTGATCTCGTGCCTTGATTTTACCGGCCGGCGCAACAAAGTCGTCTACTCCGATCTCGAGTTTCCGACCATCCATTACGCCTGGCAGGCGCAGGCGACGAACGGCGCCACATTCGGGGTCGTGAAGAGCCGGGACGGCGTGAGCGTCGATACGCAAGCGCTGCTCGATGCCATCGACGAGCAAACGCTCGTCGTGCCCATTTCCCACGTCATCTTCCGCTCGAGCGCGATCCAAGACGTGAAGCCCATCATCGAAAAGGCGCACGCTGTGGGCGCCTACGTCTTCCTCGACGTCTATCAATCCATCGGCGTGTTGCCGATCGACGTGCAGGCGCTGCGGCCGGACGCCGTTGTCGGGGGAGCGTTGAAATGGTTGTGCGGCGGACCGGGCGCGGCGTTCTTGCACGTGCGCCCGGATCTGTACGAACGGCTGGTGCCGAGCAATGTGGGATGGTTTTCGCACGAGACGCCCTTCGCTTTCGACATCGGTCCGATGCGATTCGCTCCCGGGCCGTGGCGGTACGCGGGGGGTACCCCTAATCCAGCGGCGCTGTACGCGGCGCTCAGCGGTTTGGAGATCATCAACGAGATCGGCGTCGCCGCGATCCGCGAGCGCAGCATGGAACATACCGCCTTCGCCGTGCAACAGGCCGACGAAGCCGGGCTCGCGCTGAACTCGCCGAGAGGGCCCGCGGCGCGCGGCGGCCATGTGAGCGTCGATTTCCCGGACGCCGAGCGTGCCTGCCGTCACCTCATCGAGCGCGGCTTCATGGTCGACTACCGGCCGAAGGCCGGCATCCGCATCGCGCCGCATTTCTATAACACGCGCGACGAGATCGCCGCCGTTTTCGATGAGATGCGGAAATTTCGTGACGGCAGCTGATGTCGTCGTGGTCGGGGCGGGTCCCGGCGGTGCAGCCGCGGCGCATACGCTCGCTGCGGCAGGCGCAGACGTCGTCGTGCTGGAGCGCGCGAAATTTCCGCGCGACAAGAGTTGCGGCGATGGCATCACCGCTCACGCTGTCGACATCCTCGCCGACATGGGCGTCGCCTTCGACGCGTTCGCCGGTCGCGGCGTGAAGACGCTCGGCGGCGTCATCGGCGGACCGAACGGCGCCACCTTCGCCGCCCGGCCGCCGATGCAC
>JALYZS010000270.1 GCA_030948745.1 Vulcanimicrobiota bacterium
GCTACGGTAAGCGCACGCCCATCGATTTGTACCGCAAGACCAATCGCGGCGGCAAGGGCATCAAAGCCTTCGCGCGTACGGCGAAAAACGGCGATATCGTGGATCAGTTCCTCGTGAAGCCGGATGACGACATCATGCTCATCTCCGGGCAGGGCATCGTCATCCGCATGAAAGTGTTCCAGATCAGGGAAACCGGCCGTTCCGCCCAGGGCGTCCGTGTCATGAAGCTGGACGAGGGCGATGCCGTGATCGCGGCCGCCAACGTCGGTCGTCGCGTCGAAGAGGCCGAGCGCGTTTGAGCGCGAAAATATCCCTTCCCGCAGAGATCACAAGGAGTACAGGCGCATGAGCGATGCGTTGACCGTCGACCAGAACAATTTCACGAGCGAAGTACTGCAATCGGCAAGCCCGGTGCTGGTCGACTTTTGGGCTCCCTGGTGCGGACCATGCCGCATGGTCGCGCCGGTCGTCGACAAGGTCGCCAAAAGCTACCAAGGTCGCCTCAAAGTTGTCAAGCTGAACACCGACGACAATCCGAGCATCGCAGGCAAATACGAGGTCTCGGGCATCCCGTGTCTCATCCTGTTCAAGGCGGGCGCACCTGTGGATCGGATTGTCGGCTACGTCCCGGAGAAACAGCTTGCAGGCATGGTCGAAAAGCATCTCGCGCCGGCTGCGTGATGCTGCGGCCGATCGGTCGATCGGCGTCAACCATAAAGCGGCGGCGCGATCATCCAATCGCGCCGTTTGCATCTGAGGCGGGTGTAACGGTGAGGACGCCGCAGCGCGAGATCCCGGCGGTGCATCGCTTCACGAGCGATCCCCGTATCGCCGCGTATGACGTTCTGCTCGGCCGCGAGCGGGTGCGCGCCTGCGTGCATAAGGTCTTGGATGCGGCGCGCACGGCAGCCGTGGCCGGCGAAGCTTTTGCCGGCTATGACAATTTGCGTGACCAGGTCGTGGTCGAGCTCGTCCAGGCGCAAGCGTGCGGGCTGATCCGATTGCTCAACGGCACGGGCGTGTTGCTGCATACCAATTTCGGACGCGCCCCGCTCGCCGCAGCGGCGCTTGCAGCCGCGGCTGAGTTGGGGCAGGGCTACAGCAATCTTGAGTACGACCTCACTGCCGGCGAGCGCGGTAGTCGCTACGAACGGGTCGACGATCAGCTGCGCCAGCTCACGGGCGCAGAGCAGACGCTCGTGGTCAACAACTGCGCGGCGGCTATCATGCTCGTCTTGGACACCTTCGCGCACGAGCGTGAGGTCGTCGTCAGCCGCGGCGAGCTCATCGAAATCGGCGGCGGCTTCCGGCTGCCGGATGTGCTGCGCAAAAGCGGCGCGCGCCTGGTCGAGGTCGGCACGACGAACAAGACGTATCCAAGCGACTACCGCGCGGCGGTCACGCCCCACACGGCGATGTTTCTGCGCACGCACCCGAGCAATTTCCGGATCAGCGGATTCACGGCAGAGGTCGGCTCACGCGAGCTGGCGGCGCTTGCCCGGCAGGCGGGCGTCATCAGTGTTGAGGATCTCGGCTCCGGGGCGCTCGTCGATCTCGCGCCCTTCGGCTTGCCGCACGAACCAACGGTCGCCGATGAGGTCGCCGCGGGGCTTGACCTGGTGGCTTTTTCCGGCGACAAACTGCTCGCCGGGCCGCAGTGCGGCATCATCGCAGGGCGCTCTGACTTGGTCACTGCATTGAAACGCAATCCGCTCTTGCGCGCGCTGCGGGTCGATAAACTCACGCTCGCCGCCCTGGGCGCGACGCTCGGGTTGTATTTGCAGCCCGACAGGTTGCGCGACATACCGCTGTACGCGATGCTGTATGCGTCGCCTGACGCTTTACGCGCGCGCGCGCGCGCATTGTGCGACCGGCTGTCGTCGCCCTCGCTGCGGGTATGTGAAACGCAGTCTGCGACCGGCGGCGGCACTTTGCCGCTGACGCGCATACCTTCGGCGGGCATCGCGATCGACGTGGACGGCACGCCCGCGCTGCAGGTGGCCCAACGCTTACGCGAGCAGCGGCCGCCGCTCGTGGGGCGCATCGAGGACCGCGCGCTCATCATCGATCTACGCAGCATCGCGCCCGAGGAGGACCCGCTTGTGTTGCATGCCCTATCATGCATATCATAGGCACTGCAGGACACGTCGATCACGGGAAGAGCGCGCTCGTCACGGCCCTGACCGGCCACAATCCCGACCGGTTGCTCGAAGAACAACAACGCGGCATGACGCTGGATTTGGGCTTTGCGCCGCTGCGCTTTGCGGACGGCATGGAGGCGGGCATCATCGACGTGCCCGGCCACGAGCGTTTCCTGCACAACATGCTGGCCGGCGCCGCGGGCATGGAGCTATTGCTTTTGGTCGTGGCAGCGACGGAGGGACCGAAGCCGCAGACGCTCGAGCACTTGCAGATCCTCAACTTCTTGAACGTGCAGAGCGCCATCGTCGTCCTCAGCAAGATCGACCTCGTCGACGGCGAGGCGCGCGCGCTCGCGGCCGAACTCGTTCGCGACGCCTGTCGCGGTACGATCGCGCAGGACGCTCCGATCGTTGAAGTGTCGGCGCTGACCGGCGCAGGAATTGAAGCGCTCAAATCGGCGATCCACGAAACGCTGCGCACCTTGCCGTCACGTCGCAGCGATGCGCCGGCGTTTTTGCCGGTCGATCGCGTCTTCGCGCTGCCAGGCCATGGCACGATCATCACCGGAACGCTCATGCAAGGTGTCATCCGCAGCGGTGATACGCTCGCGCTCGCGCCCTCGGGCCTCGCGGCGCGGATCCGCAGCCTGCAGACGTTTGGTCGCGCGTTGAACGAAGCGCCGCCGGGATCCCGCGTGGCCCTCAACCTGGCCGGGGTCGACGTGCATGACGTCGCCCGCGGCGAGACGCTCGTCTCAGCCCGGCACTTCCAACCCGAACGCGAGCTTACGATCAGCTTCACACCCGTGCCCACTGCCCTCTCCCTGCTGCGCAAACGGACCCCCATACGAGGGCACATCGGATCTGGTGAGATCCCCGGCGTTTTGCGTTTTTCGGAGGTTCCGCAGAACGGTTCGGCAGTGACGGCGCAGTTGAGCTTGAGCCGTCCGGCCGTCGTCTACCCGGGCATGCGGCTGATCGTGCGCCGCATGAGCCCCAAGGACTTGCTTGGCGGTGCGATCGTGACCGAGCGGCCGACGGGGTCCACTCCAGGATTTGTCGACGAGGGCGATAGCGCCGGCTTGACGCCGGCATCGCTTGCGGTGCTCCGCGAGCTCGAGCATTCGGGCACGCAGGCGTTGAGCGTCGAGAAGCTCGCCACGCGCACAAACCAATTGATCGAGCACGTTCGCGCCGCGCTGAAACTACTCGGCGACGCTGGGCACACCCCAACCTTGCACAAGCCGACCGAGTACCTCGCGCGCAACAGCTTCGAAGAGGCGTGGAGCGCTGTGGCCCTTTTGTTGCTCGACCACCACACTGCGGTCCCCTGGAGCGTCGGTCTTACCAGCGCAGACATCGCGAAGGCGCGGCACTGGCAAGAACCGCTTGCCGTCCGGCTGCTCAATGCTTGGCATGAGGATGGCCGGGTCCACCAGCGCGGCGGCCGCTGGCATCTGCCGGAGTTCGTGCCCACGCTGAGCAAGCAGCAGCACGCATTTTTTGAAAAGGCGCTGGGTCCGGACTCCACTCGTACGCTGCTGCCCTGTTCGCACGCTGCGCTCGTTGCTGCCGCCGCCGGCAACCGCGAGCACGCTGAAGCGTTGGAATCTCTCCACATCGTCGGGGCGCTCGTGCGCATCGGCGACGACGTCTATCGCCGTTCGCAGCTTGAACGCGCCAAAGCGATGATAACCGATGTCATTGCCAAAAACGGCGCAGCGACGATGGCCCAGCTGCGGGATGCACTGGGAAGCTCCCGGAAATACGCGCTGCCCCTTATGGAGTATCTCGACAGCAGCGGATTCACGATCCGCGATGGAGACCTGCGCCGCATCCGCGGCCGGTGATAGCGCATGCCCGTAGTGACCTTCATCGGACATTGGTTGTTCGCGTCGTTCGCGATGTTCTGGCAAGTGCTGTGGTCCTTGCTCGCCGGTTTTCTCGCCTCGGCCATGATCCAGGCCTACGTGCCGAAAGGCGGCCTAAGCCATCTCTTCGGACGAGCTGGCTTGCGCGAACTCGCGATCGCCACGGGATTCGGCGCGGCCAGCTCGTCCTGCAGCTACGCCTCTGCCGCCACGGCGAAGTCGCTGTTCAAACGCGGCGCCGACTTCACGGTCGCCATGGTCTTCATGTTCGCTTCGACCAACCTCGTGGTCGAGCTGGGACTCGTGCTGTGGCAATTGATGGGATGGCAATTCGTGCTGGCCGAATGGGTCGGCGGGCTCGTGCTCATCACGGTCTTCGTTCTGCTTGCTCGCATATTTCTGCGTCCGCAGTTCGTCGAGCCAGCCCGCATGCACGAGGAGCCGGCTGAGGGCGGCCACAGCCACGACCACGACGACATGCTCGCTCCCGGCCGCACGCTGGCCGAGAAGCTCCGCTCGCCCATCGGCTGGCGTTACGTCGCGCACTATTTCGAGATGGACTGGTCCATGTTGCGGATGGACCTCGCGCTCGGGTTTCTCATCGGCGGCTTGCTCGCGGTAGCGGTGCCGGCCGGCTGGTGGCAGCATCTCTATCTCGCCGCCGCGCCGGGCCTGCTGCGCGATGTCGAGAACGCGTTGGTCGGACCGCTGGTCGCGATCATCAGCTTCGTGTGCTCCATCGGCAACGTGCCGCTCGCCGCTGTGCTGTGGCAAGGCGGTAGCACTTTCGGCGGCGTCATCGCTTTCTTATATGCCGACCTCATCGTCATACCGCTCATCGACGTGTATCGTAAATACTACGGCTGGCGCGTCGCCATCCGCATGGTCGTCGTCTTCTATGCGACGATGGTCGTGAGCGGGCTGATCGTGCAATGGCTGTTCCGATTGTTCCACGCGATCCCGCAGCCGCATGGCGACTTTTTGATGCAGATCGAGACGCTGCGATTCAATGCGACGACCATCCTCAACATCGTCTTCGTGGGTCTGACCGCACTGCTTGTGTGGTGGGGAAACCGCTCCGGCGCCGAATCGGCCCACGTGTGAGTCCGTGAACGTGCTCGGCAGCGCTCTCGGGCTGGTCTCCTC
>JALYZS010000272.1 GCA_030948745.1 Vulcanimicrobiota bacterium
GATCATGGCCTGGATCATGGACACCTACTCGATGCAAAAGGGCTACTCGATCCCGGGCGTCGTCACCGGCAAGCCGATCGCGATCGGCGGATCGCTCGGCCGCGATAAGGCGACCGCGCGCGGCTGCCTGTACGTCATCGAAGAAGCCATGCGCGAGACCGGGGTGAAGGCCGGAGCGCGTGTGGCGATCCAAGGTTTCGGCAATGCCGGACTGCATGCAGCGGAGCTGATGGCCGAAGCAGGCTTCATGATCGTCGCGGTGTCGGATAGCCGCGGCGGCGTGCTCAACGCCAGCGGTCTCGACGTGAAGAAGCTCATCGCGTTCAAGCAAGAGACGGGCAGCGTGGTCGGTTTTTCGGGCGGCGACAAGATCAGCAACAAGGATCTGCTGGAATGCGAATGCGACGTGCTCGTGCCGGCGGCGCTCGAAAAGGTGATCACCCCGGACAATGCAGGTCGCATCAAAGCCAAGATCATCGCTGAGGCCGCCAACGGTCCCACGCTGCCCGAGGCGGATGACATCTTGCACGAACGCGGCGTGATGGTGCTGCCGGATATCTTGGCCAACGCCGGCGGCGTCACGGTCTCGTACTTCGAGTGGGTGCAAGACCTGCAGGAGAGCTTCTGGGAGGAAGACCAGGTCAACGAACGGCTGCGCCGCATCATGGTGCGCGCCTTCCGGGATACGCTTGAAAGCGCGCGGCGCCATAAGGTCGATATGCGACGTGGCGCCTACGCGGTCGCGGTCGGCCGGGTCGCTGAGGCCACGAGCCTGCGCGGCGTCTATCCCTAAATAGATGTTCGCCCCGGTCGGCCGTTGAAAATCCGGTTCTGGACGCGGATTTCGATTCGGGTTTCTTCTTGTATCCGTGGAGGTTGCAATGGCTAGCAGCGAGCGGGTCGGCGTCGTCGGTGCCGGCCGCATGGGCGCGAACATCGCTCGGCGGCTCAAAGACGTCGGCTACCACGTGGCATCGATCTACGACAGCAAACCCGACGTGTCGGAGTCCGTCGCCCACGAGCTGGGCGCCGAGCCCTCGAAGACGCTTTCACGGGTGGTCGAACATTGCGACACCATCATCACCGTCGTGACGGATGACACGGCGATGCGATCCGTCTTCGCCAGCAGCGGCGACTCATTGCTCAACGGCTGCAAAGGCCGGCTGTTCGTCAACTGCGCGACGATCACGCCGCAGGTACACGTCGACATCGAGAAGCTGGCGGAAGAGCGCGGGGCGCAGTCCTTGGAGGCCTGTATGGCCAGCTCCATCCCCCAGGCACGCGAAGGCACGCTGTATCTCATGGTGGGCGGACGGCGCGAGGCGTTCGAGCGCGCGAAGCCGATGCTCGAGAAGATGAGCTCGTCGCTCAAATACATCGGCCCAGCGGGCACAGCGGCGAAAGTGAAAGCGCTGGTCAACATGGTCATGAACATCAACACCGCGGGACTCGCGGAAGGGCTTGGCTTAGGCGAAGCCTTAGGGCTGGACCTGGACGTGCTGCGCGCGGTTTTCGCTGAGACCGGCGCGGGGTCGCGCGTGCTCGTCACCGATGGTGAAGACATGCAGAACCGGGCGCATGAGTGCTACTTCTCGGCTGCGCACGCGGCCAAAGATTCCGGCATCGCGCAGACGCTGGCGCGCGAAGCACATCTCAATCTGCCGCTGGCCCAAGCCACGAAAGAACAGTTCGACCGGATGGTCGCGAGCGGGCTTGGCGAGCTCGACAAGTCGGGCATCGCAGAGCTCACCTTCAAGTCACGGCGCGCACGCGAGGGCGCGCTGGCCTGACGCCCACGGCACCCAAAGCCTCGCATCCCCTCATCACTCGTCGTAAGGAGGTAATGTCATGGCGGTTGCTTCGCAAGGCAAAGTCGTTCCGCTCATCAGCTCAGGCACGGCCGGTCCGTTGGGAGCCGTGCATCTTCCCCGTCTGTGGTCAAAACTGACGCTGGGCGCCGCCGGCATGCTGCCGGAAGGCTACGATGAATGCGGCCCCGGTTTCGATGGGATGACGATCAGCAATCTCGGCCTGAACAAGGACGAGGTCATCACCTATGTCCGCACGCGCAAACCCACGTACGTGGAATTTGAGGAATGGGTACGCACAAAAGGCAAGACCGATCCGGAGACGATCAAGAAGCACAACGCGGCGGTGCACGGTTACAACCACGCAGACGACAAAGCAGCGCACATGCGTCACGAGCTGGGCAGCAAGCACGAGCACATCAAAGATGCCGTGACGTTGAACATGCTCGAGGACCTGCACGAGTTACACCAGACGGTGACGCGCGGATAACCGCACGCCCCACGCAGACCATCAGCCCGGGAAGAGCGCGGTCAGAGGTTGGCCGCGCTCTTATTTTTCCGCCGGCGTGAGGAACGCGGCGGTGCGCTCGATGTAGCGGTCGAACGCGGTGCGGTGCAGATTATGGCCCTGGTCGTTGAAGAATTCCAGACGTACGTGCGGACCGCTCTGCGTGCGCAGGAAGACGACGTCGTCAGCGCTGAGCGTCGACTCAGCCGGAGCCGCGGCGAGAACGAGCAGCGGCTTCGGATAGCTGCGCAGCGACGGTCGAAGGTCCCAGCGTCCTTGCTCAACCCCGTTGTCGTCTCCCAGACGCTCGATGCTCGCCGCCTGCATGCTGCGTACGGCATGCAGCTTGCCTGCGACATCGTCGCGGTGCCACGCGCGCAGCCGCTCTCGGATCTCGGCTTCGCGCTGCGGCCACGCGAGCGCGAGATCATGCTCGGCATCCTCCAGATACTCGGCGCGCCAGGTCCCGGGCATGACGCGCACCATAGGATCGATCGCGACGACCCGGCTCACGAACGGCTCCAGGCCAGCGAGCAGCACGACGGCGCCGCCCCATGAGTGTCCGATGAGCGCGAC
>JALYZS010000278.1 GCA_030948745.1 Vulcanimicrobiota bacterium
GCCTGGTGGCGATACTGGTCGCCAATGTGCAGCCAGCATTGCATGTGCCCCTCTATTTCGCGTACTTCTTCTTGGAATACGCGGCTGCGTTGTCGATCTTCATCGCGTGCTACCACATCGGCCACAGCCGGCCGCCGCGACGTACGATGGTATTCTGGTTGCTCGCCTCCAGCGTCGCGGCCGGCCTGTTGTGCGCGCCGACGGGCAAGTTCTATCTTTCCTTCGCGTTGCACGGAGCGATCATGGGCGGGGCGTGGGCCGCCTGCCTCGCCGCTTTGTGGCCGGCGTTACGGCGCCCGCACTCCGGCCCCGGCGTGCGCATCGTCGCCCTCGGGTTGGGACTGCTCGCGCTGGACTATCTGCAGCATCTGCCGAGCGCCTTGACGGCGATGAGCGCGATCATGCCGGTCAATCCATACTACTACACGATCACGTCTCTGATCGACGGGATGCTGGACTTTGTGCTGGGCTTCGGTACGGTCGTCGTCATCGTCGACGCTGTGCGCGCGGAGCTCGAGGCCGCGAATGCGCGTTTGATGCTGGCGCATCAGCGCACCGAAGAAGCGCTGCATCGGGATGCCATGACGGGTGCGCTCAACCGCTACTCGTTCTCGGCTGCCTTCGGCCAGCCGGACGAGAAGTCAGGCCTGAGCGGGTGCGTGGTCGTCGTGGACGTCAACGATCTCAAGCACATCAACGACAATTACGGCCATGCGGCCGGTGATGAGGCCATCAAGAGCGTGGCACGCGCCCTCATGTCGCTCGTACGCGCAGACGATCCGGTCTACCGCTGGGGTGGCGATGAATTCGTCGTCGTCATGATCAACGCACGCGAGCCGCTCGCGCTGCTGCGCATGGAGCGCATGCGCGAAACCCTGGCGCATGAGACGACCGAACTCGCCTCGCGCATCGGACCCGTCAGCGCCAGTTTCGGCATTGCGCCGGTCGACCCGGAGAAGAGCGTCGCCTCGGCGGTAGCGCGCGCCGACCAGGCGATGTACGTCGCAAAACTCGCACGCGTGAAATAGGCCTGGAACGAACTGCAGGCGCCATGATTAAGGATGACGCAGCGGCCACAGTGCCCGACACAGGACAATAGCACATCGATCGATCGCGATCCAAGCGAACAATTTCACTGATTGAACAACAAACGAAGGGGCGCACGCATACGGCTAAGCCGGTTGGATCTGTGTCTCTGCGAGTTGCGTGCGCAGCGAGGAGACCTCCCCCCTGATCGTCTCGTTTTCTTTCCTCAGGGTCTCCGCCTCGATATGATCGTAGGCAGCGGCGCTGCTTGTCGCGAGACCCGCGATGATCCTGATCTCATCGGGATCCAACGCCTCCCCGTGCAGGTGAGCGCCATAAAAGGCGATAGCGGCGAGTTCACGCCGCACGATGATCGGCAATGCCAGCACCGGCCGGTTCGGGCCGCCAGGTACTCCGTGCGTACGCCACGGATGGTCGTGCAGAGAAAGCGGCCCGTTCTCTGTCCGCGCCAACAGCAGAAGAGGATCATCGTCAGCGTCCAATCGAGCGATGCTGTCCGGTCCCCAACCCTTCGCCGCTTCGCAAACGTAGATCCCGTCGCGCCGTCGCCGAAAGAGAGCTGCTGACGCGAGCGACAAGGCTCGCATCGGCTCGTCGATGAGGAAGTGGGCGACGATCTCAGGGGTCTCCGCGAAACGCAGTGCTGCTGCATCACGGGATAAAACAAGCTCGGCACGATGCCGCTCACGAAAGAACGTCGCATCGATGAACGCGTCGACTCTGCGGTGCATGCCATTGAACCAGAAGCCGCCCGCGACCGCGACGCCGAGCTCGGCGATCGTGCCCAGGCGGACCAGCTTGAGCTTCTCCACGAAGAGCCAATCCACAACGGAAAACGCCCCCACGATGATGGTGGTCATTATACCGTACACAAGCGCGCGGCTGACCACGAAGCTCACGTCGATGACCCGATGCTTGATCACAGCGTATGCAACAGTCAGCGGCGTGGCAACCGGCACGAGCAGAAGGGTCGCATACAGCCAGTACGGCAAAGCGATCACCGACGACAAGTACGTCTGGGTCAGCCCGGCGATGAGCGCGATGCCGAAGCCGACGATGACCCAGCGGATACGCTGCCGGTCGCTGCCTCGCGCCGCGATATAGGTGGCGACAAACGCGGACATCGCGATAGCGACGCACACAACTTGCAGTAT
>JALYZS010000312.1 GCA_030948745.1 Vulcanimicrobiota bacterium
AACGAGCGCGATCATCACGTGCCTCGCGCGGCGTCATGCGCAGCCGCGCGGTGTGACGAGCCCTTTGTTGGAAGAGCTCGAGCGCGCCAGCAAGCGCGATAGTAAGCGCGATTTGCCACCCCAGACGCCCAGCATCGTCCAGGGTAGCGATGGTCTGCAGGGTGAACGGCAGACCCGCGGTCCACACGACGAGCTCCTGGCGCACCCACAGAGCGGCCTCGACCGCCAGCGCTGCGATAGCACCAAGTCCCAAGAGCATGCTGCTCCAACGCTCCCTTGACAGGGCGGACGTCAGAGCTGCGATCCCATGTTTGCGCCAGCGCGGTCGCAGTGCGAGTGGTGCTAGCTTGAAGCCGCTTTGGACCAACGCGAACAACACACTCGCGGAAACGACGAATGCGGCCCCGCCAATGGAGCGCATGAGCGCAGGCAAGCAAAGACTCAAGAATGGTGCGACCGAGCCCACATCAATAGCCTCGTGCCGGCTCAGCGATGGCAGCAATGCGGCCGTGGTTCGGAACCCCTCTACCCAACGCTCGGCGCCGGCTCCAATGCCGGGTGCGAGCAGCAACGCTGCCGAGAGCGCGAGCGCAACTGGCAGAAGTGGACTGCGCGCCGCGCGGCCTTCGGCGGCCGCCTCTTGCAAGCGACGTGCGCTGGGCTCTTCGGTGCGCTCTTCCTGCATAGCGGAGGGCGGGTCTCAGCCTGTGAGCCCATGGCCCAAGGCAGCCACTTTCTCGCTGATTTGGAAGATAAAGCTCCACATTCGAGGAGCGTCGAGCATGAGCACGATGAGGATAGCGGCTGCTCCGAGCGGTGCGCTCAAGAGCATGCCGTTCACGAACTGGGATACCCGTGCCACAATTCCCGCGATCAGCGCAGCGAGCGCCTGCGCCAGCAGGGCTGGCCCTGCCAACGCGAGCGCAGCGAGGGTGAAGGCGTGTATCAGCGCAAGTGCTCGCGTCGCAGCGTGCACATACACTGCGGTCGCCGGTGCGTCGGTGACGGACACGAGCGCAGCGACGAGCGTGACGTACGCCCCGCTGCTCAGGAACACAAAGGCGAATGCAAGCGAATATAGCCGGCTGAAGGGACCGTTGCCTCCGAACACGCCTTGCACGAGCAGCCCCGGCGCCAGCGCGTTCTCGATCAAACCGCCGGCCGCGCGCACTGCCCAACCGAGGATTGAAGCACCCAGCCCCAGCAGGAGACAGTTCATAAGCGCGCTGAGAAGAACTGACCGGTCATGGGTTACGGTCGCCGCAGCGTTCGTTCTGAGCAAGAGCGGCGCCATGGTCAGCGCCAGCGCCGCTCGTATGCTGGGCGGCAGCGATGCACGCGGGAAGACGTCGAGGCTCGCAGCGAAGGTCGCACTTTCCGCGACGGCGAGCACGAGCGAATCGAGCGGCGCCGACACTCGATCAGCTGGCGATCACAGCGGGAAAAGCACGCGCAGCAGTTTGCAGTAACAGGACCAAGCTCGCTAGCGCCATCGGCCCCGCCACCCACAAAAGCCCAGCCAAGAGCACGACCTTCGGTATGAAGGCGACGTTTTGGTCTTGCACTTGAAACAGCGTCTGCAGCACGCCGACGAGGACACCGGCGCCGCCAACCAGGGCGAGCATCGGTAGTACGAGCACCAGCGTTGCTGCAAACGACTGCTGCAAAAGTTCTATTGCGACGTTCAACGGTATGAGCTCACCAGCGCGCCGACGACGAGCGCCCAGCCATCTGCGATGACGAACAACAACAGCTTCAGCGGCAGCGCGATCGTTCCAGGTGGCACCATGAACATGCCGAGAGACATGAGGGCGGTCGCGACGAGGATGTCGATGACCGCGAACGGCAGCGCCAGCGCGAAGCCCATCGCGAATGCAGCGCGCAGCTCTCCGATGAGAAATGCGGGTGCGAGCACGAAAAAGGGCACTTCGCCGAGGGTCGCCGGACGCACTTTGGCGATGCGTGCGAAGGCGCGCACGTCGGATATGCGCGCCTGTCGCGCCATGAATCCGCGCAGCGGTGCCGCACCGGCTTCAACGGCGCCGCGCGCGGACAAGTGATGCGCAAGATAGGGCGCGAGCGCTTCGCGGTCGACCCGCTGCAAGGTCGGGGTCATAACCGCGCCGGTCAGCATCAGCGCGAGCGCGACAAGCACCGCATTCGGCGGAAGGCTGCTGGTACCAAGCGACGCACGCAAGAGCCCTAAGACGACGATGATGCGCGTGAAAGAAGTCGTCGTCACCGCAAGCACCGGGACCAATGCCAGGGCGAAGAACGAGAGCAGCAAGTCGAGCGGTGAGCCCAACTTGGATTGGGTCAGCAGCGCCGCTGCTTCGTTCACGGCACTCCCGCCGCACCAGGCGACGAGGTCACTTCGACGATTTCCAGCGCGAGCGCACCGGACGGTAACGTCACGATGTCACCGCTGGCGACTTCGACCCCGTTGACGAGCAAGGGAACCGTGGCATCGAGCGGGGTGTGCAGCGACACAACGGTTCCCGGCCGAAAGTCCATCACTTCGCGCAGCGTGGCTTGTGTCTGACCGAGCAGCGCGTGGATCGTCACGCGGACATCGGCGATCGTCTCGAGGCTCAGTGCCATTCAACCCACCGGCGCTGGCGCTGCCGGCGCCATTCGTGTCACGCGCAGGGTGCGCTCGCCTGCGATACTGCCGATCTCCACCGCAGCGATCCGCCGGCTCCCGATGAACAAGCCGGCTGTCAATGGCGTTGCCATTCCGCGCAGCGTGATTCGCGTTCCCGGCGACCAGCTGACGACGTCGCTGAGCGCGGCGCTGCCCACCGGAATGAGCGCGGTCATGCGGATCGGCACGTAATCGAGGCGCACCCTCGCGTCTCGGTCTGCCGGTTCGAGCACGCCCGCTGCCGTCAAGAAGTGCAAGCGTATCGTCGAGTGTGACGTCAGCAACACATCGACATCGCAGCGCCATGCTGGCTCACCCGCCGGCAATACCGCTTCTGCCGTAGCGTCGTCCGTCGCCTTCGCCGACTTCACCAACCTTTGCAGCCACTGTGCAACAATGCTGCGCTCGAGTGCTGTGAGTTCCGTACTCGCAGGACCCTGCAGCACGTGGTGCAGGATATTTCGTTGCGCTTCATCAGCCGCAACGCACCAGAGCTCATGGGCCTCGAACCGAAAGCGCCACCCGCGATGTGGCTCGGGCAAAAGTGGTGCATGTGCAGCATTGACTATATTCCCGCTGACCAGTCGCGGCGTTGCGATACCTACCGTGGTGAGTCGCGCGGGTAACTCGTGCACGAATTTTTGTAGCGCGCGCGACGCCATGTCGGCGGCGGGTGTGCGGCGGACCCAGTCTCGTGGTTTCCATGAGCGCTTCTGGGCGGAAGCGTAAGCCTTCGGTGCGAGCCCGCTCATTTCACCAAACCTAAAGCCGTGCGAGTGAACCCGTCCTTCGCGGCAGCCATCGCAAGCTCTAGGCTCGCGCGTCCACTGGCCATCCATAGATCGTGGAGAAAGGCATGTAATTGCCGCATGTCCGGTTGGGCAGCGGCCTCTCGCACAGCGGCGACGTTTTGCTCACCCGGCGAGAAATAGCGCGGCGGACCGGCCGCGGGAGTGGCAAGCCAAACTGCGTTGTCTATGCGCAGCGCGTTCGGCGCCTGAAAGATGGCCAGCCGTACGCGGCCTTGTCGTGTGAACCCGTCGGCGTCCACAAACGATTTGCTCGCCTGCGCCATGAGCATGCGGTCTGCGGGGATTGAACCGCTTGCGCCGCCCCGCCGGGAGGAGGTCGTGAGCAATGCTCGTCCGCAGTCGTCGACAAGCGAACCGTCCGCAGCCGCGTGGAGGCTGACGCTGCGCGTGTAGACCTCGCCGGCGCGGTCTTTGAGAACGAAATAGCCGGGCCCATCCAGCGTGTAGCTTTTGCGCCCCATTGCCGCAGGCAGCGGCGATGGGAAGGAACGCTCGTTTTTGGTGGCCGGCCGGAAAAGGTCCCATCCGGACATCGTCGTTCCCGGCGTCAGCACGCGCAGATCACCGTCAAGCATGCCGCTCCTCCGTTTGCCGGCTGCTCACAAAAGCACGGCCGCGCCATACTATACAGCGCACTTCGCCTGACGGGATTTTTACCGTCAAGAAAAAAGCCCGCGCTGGTAGCTGAGGTTTTGTGACGATTTTACGGATGTGGCTGACGCGCTCGGCCGCAGACGTTGCCTTGACCATGGCGCCAGATCCTATCCTACGGTGTTCTTTCGTGCCGCGAGGCGACGCCTGTGCAGCCTTGGGAGCTTCCATCGTGGTGTGGCGTGAAGCCGGTGGCGGCGGCGCTTTGGTCGTCGGCTCAGCGAAGCACGGCGATGGTGCGCATGGCGATTTCCGTGGATGAGGCAGAGCCGTCAGCCCGAAAGCTGCGCGCTGAGCCGCGCTCAGACTCCCCCGCGCCCGCAACGATCCGTCGTATAGATAGAGATCGTCGCGTGTGCTCAACGCCTGCAGATCCATGCGCGCTCCTCTCGAAGGCGCTTCATCGTAGATGAAGGTCTTGAATGAAATGCGGCCGGCGCGTGAAAATGCTTCGGCAGCGTTACCGTGTTGGTGGGGCTGCCATGGCCAAGAGCGTGTTCACGGTTTTCCAGTTCCGCGTCGTGGCGTTCACGCCCAACAGCCGCTCGAAGGCAGCCTTCGTCGGCTTCGTTCGGCCGTAACCGTTGGGACAATATAGGTACACGTCGCGACCGAGGAGCTTGAACTCATCGGGCGGCGGCGAACTGGTGCAGAACTTGTAACGCCGCCCCTGGCTTGTGTCCGCTGACGTTGTGCCGCACACCATTGCGACGGTGCGCTTCATGAGATGCGTAGCGGCGAGCGCCCGCAGGTTACTCGTCGCGCATGAGATGCGCAACGGCGCTCGCCCCGCAGGTCACTCGCCGCGAGCGAAGGTCTCTTGCTGTTGACCGACGGGCGCGGGCGCCTTGACCTGATCCTGAAGCAAGAGCTCCGTGCGCTTGAGGTTCTCATCGAAGGCGTGGTCATCGCGATCGACTTTGTGGATCGTCGAAAGACCGTGGATATGCGCCACCAGGGAGCGCGCGATCGTGCGCGGCTGCGTCTGCGCATCGAGCTCCAGGGCATATTCAGACACGAGCGCCTCGAAGCGGTCGGTCAGCGAGTCCAGCGCCTTGCGCAGCGGCTTCACGAAGGGTTCGGTGTCGCCCAGCTCAGCCGCGAGGTTGCCCAAGGGATCGCCGTGGTTTTCTGCATGCCGCTGCTCGCTCACGAACG
>JALYZS010000326.1 GCA_030948745.1 Vulcanimicrobiota bacterium
AACGAGCCGCTCACCACGGCACGCTTCAGCGCGCTCTACGGTTTGTGGTACCCACACGCTCGGGATAGCGCGAAGTTCTTGCTGGCCTTGCTCAACCAGTGCGCCGCGACGCGGGATGCAATGGAAGCCATACGCGCGGTCATCCCGGATGCGCAGCTCGTGCAGACCGAAGATCTCGGCAAGATCCACAGCACACCCCGCCTGCGCTATCAAGCCGACTTTGAAAACGCGCGCCGATGGCTGTCATTCGACCTGCTGACGGGCAATCTCGAACATAACCCGGCAATGCATCGCTATCTGCGTGATCACGGGCTTGCATCCGGTGCCGAAAGCTTCATCCGCAACCCTTGCCCGCCCGACATCCTGGGTTTGAATTACTATGTCACAAGCGAGCGGTTCTTAGACGAGCGCGTCGAGCGCTATCCCGAGCAATGCCTGGGTGCTAACGGCAGCGAACCGTACGCCGATGTCGCCGCTGTCCGGGTATGCGAGGGCGCGCCGCACGGCTTGACCGACATCATCGCGGACAGCTGGCAGCGCTACCAGCTCCCGGTCGCGGTGACCGAAGTACACCTTGGTTGCAGCGTGGAGGAGCAGGTGCGCTGGCTGCACGACATCCGTGAGGCGGCAATGGCTGCGCGTGCTCGAGGCGCGGACGTGCGTGCCATAACGGCCTGGTCCTTGTTCGGCGCATTCGACTGGAATAGTTTGTTGACCCAGATACGGGGTTTCTACGAGCCCGGGGCTTTCGACGTGCGAGACAGCCCACCGCGCGCCACATTTTTGGCCTCAGCGATCAAGGCGTTCGCGGCGGGCGAAGACTTTGATCATCCTGTGTTGGACGTGCCTGGCTGGTGGCGTCGCGACATACGGTTGGAGGTGACGCGGCATGACATCGCAGGCTCACCGCAGCGCCTCGAACGCAAAAGGTCCAAACGTCCGCGCCCTATTGTGTTGTGGCACTGTCCGCCGCCGGTCAAGCAACGGCTGCGGCGTCATTGCAAACTGCGCGGCTTTGCGTACACTGCGCTCGACGCACCGCAATTCGCCTCCTTCGACTCGCGCTGGGAGATGCTCGTGCGGCGCGTGCGACCGTGGGCGTTGATCGACTTCTCATCCCACAATGCTGTCCGGCCCCCGATCATGGCTGTCTGCGCGCAGTTCGAGGTTCGCTACGCGCTCTTTCCCCGCACCCACTGGCCAGCGCCTGATGATGAAGCACTCGATGAGCTGATCGGCACGGTGCTGGATTCGTTGCTCCGGCCCGTTCCGAACGGCGGCCAAGAACGTCTTTCGGCAACCCATTGATGGCGACGCGGGCGCTGATGGATGCGTAGGCCTTAAACTCGGGGCGAAGAGTCGCCGGTGGGCGGCGGGCGATGCTGCCGCAACGCCTCTTTGGCGCATGCGATCACGCGCACGCGAAGTTCACGCGGCTCGACGATTGTGACTTTGCGGCCCCATGCGACGATCTGGTGCACCGCGGCTTCGAGCGCCGGGAACATCAACCGCACGAGTACTGAGTCCTTGCCGGCTTCGATGACAGTGCTTTCCCAGTAGGCGGTGATATCATCTACATCCGCCGGCGAGACACGCACGACGACTGTATGGGCAGGTAAATTCTGCTCGTATTGCGTCGACCAGGCGTGCCAGTAGGCGTTCAGGTCGAAATCTGGCGGCCGCACGAAGCGCTCACTGAGCTCCTCGACCTTGAGGATGCGCTGAGCGCGGAATGTGCGCATCTCCTCGTTGCAGCGGGCAGCCAAATACCACACGCCTGCTTTTGCGACCAGCCCCATGGGTTCGATGACCCGCACGCTTACCTTGCGCTCGCGGTCCTTGTAATGCAGACGGACGCAGCGATCTTCCCAGATAGCGCGCCTCAGCGTGGCCAGGTGCTCGCGCGGCTGTTCTGATTGCTTCCAGCGCCGAGGGTCGAGATAGACTCTCTGGCGCATGATCTCGACCGAACGCCGCTGGGCTTCCGGCAACGCTCCTGCTAGCTTCTCGAGTGCGTTCGGCCGGCGGTCGCCGATGCCGATATCCGCCAGGGGGTTGTCGCCGGCGATGAAAAGCGCGCGAACTTCGTCTTCATTGAACTGCGTCAAGGCCTTACGATACCCGTCGGCGAGGACGATGCCGCCCGTCACCCCGCGCTCAGCGTGCACCGGTACCCCGGAAAGACTCAGAGAATCGATATCGCGGTAAACGGTGCGTTGTGAGACCTCGAGCTCGTTCGCAAGCTCCCGCGCCGACATGCGCCCGCGCGCCTGGAGCAACAGCAACATCGTGAGAAGCCGGCCCGATTTCATATTTGCCCCATTTCGTTATCTTCTACTATCAAATATGACATGACATGTCAACTATAACGCGCTACAATGAACACCTGAAAAGCCCCTTCTGACCGCTTGAAAGGACTCTAGCGACATGGCCACAGCCACCGGCGTGAAGATCACCGGCATCGATTTCCATGGATATCTCGTCAAAGACGCGGCGCGCGCGATCAAATTCTATAAGGAAACGCTCGGCCTTAAGCCCACCTATGAGATGGAACAAGGCGCCGAGTTCGAGCTCGAGGATGGCTCCACGTTCGGCGTGTGGCGCATGGATGATGCCCCGTGGCACCCAGGTTCAGGAGTGTTCTTCGCGGTGCCGAATCTGCATGAGGCGGTTGAGCACCTGAAAACCCGGGGCGTCAAATTTCTCGACGAAAAGCCGGCCGAAAGCCCGGTCTGCCACATGATCGCCGCAGAGGACACAGAGGGCAACTTCTTCATGCTGCACCAGCGTAAGCAGCAGTAGCACGCGGCGGACGGTCAGGCAGCGCGCTCTTAGTCTATGTTCTGCTTGACCGTCCACTCCGTGCGCGGGGACGTCTTCTCAAGCTCGTGCCGACCCGTGCAACGACCTTGGACTCACCGGACTTGCGCGGATAGCCGCTTCGAATCCGGCGTGCGCATTTGGCTCCTACGTGGAAAAAACGCCCAACGCGATTGAGCTGCAGCTTCCTCCCGGTAACCCCAGGGAGACCGAGTACGTCCGCGCGGGCACGAGACTGACGGACGAACCGTAATAGAAATCAGATTGATACGGATGCGGCCCGGATGGGAATGGGACGAGCTGCAGCTGTCCGCCGTTGATGACGCCTCCTAGATTGTCGACGAGGGTCAGGCTCCACTGGGAGCGGGTGTTGTAGAGCTGGTTGTTGTTGCCGTTCGCCACGATGATGATCTGTCCGGTGGTGGGCGACACGCCTGTCTGTCCGGACAGCGGGCTTGCGAGTTGTGTCTGCGTGCCTGTGTTGCACACCTGTCGTGTCACGCCACCGAAACCAACGCCGCCGCCGCTGCAGGCTGCAAGCGCTGCGCACGCGGCGACCAAAAGCGAAAGCGGCCCGAGCCGCCTGAAACGAAGAGTTGCCATACACCGATCCTCAGCACCCGTCGGAGTAACGGCCCCCGGGCACTGCAGAGTTCCGGTCACGCCCGTGGCATGAGTCGGCCGGCCTGCGCAGAATGAAATCGCTCTCAGCAACTTCCCAGAAAGGAGGGCCGGACAAGATGACCATCGTTGTTTGCGCTTGGTGCGGAAGCCGCAGACCATGGCGCGCACTGACAGCGGCCCTCGTCGAGCTTCTCCAGTAACCCTCGCGCCGTTCACTCGGCCGCTCAGCAGCCCGCTGCTCCTCTGCGTCTGCCGCCGTCTACCTCACTGCCGGATGCTCGAACGGAGGAATTCATCTTGGATCTCTCAGCGCTCGGCTGGTCGCAATATTTCCAGACGCAACACAACGCTTTGTACCCCTCGAAGCAAGCCGGCCGGGTCAGCGCGGAGTTCCGTGAGGGCTATCGGGTCATCACGGCCGAGGGCGAGTTCGAGGCCAAGATCGATGGCAAACTGCGGCACGCTGCGCAGACCCGAGAGGATTATCCAGCTGTCGGCGACTGGGTAGCTTGCTCGCATGCGACCACAACGACGTTGCTCATCCACGGCGTGCTGCCGCGAAAAACCTGCGTGGCACGCCGCGCTGCCGGGAAGGCGACGGTCGGACAGATCATCGGCGCCAACGTCGACACCATGTTCCTCGTGAGCGCGCTCGATGAGGAGTTCAACCTCCGGCGCATCGAGCGTTATGTCGCTCTCGCTCGCGACAGCGCAACGCGTCCGGTGATCGTGCTCAACAAGGCAGACGTGTGCGCCGACGTCACAGAGAAACTCGCGAGCCTGTCTGCGCTGGCCCGCGAGCTGCCCGTGCACGTCATCACGGCGCGCCATGCCGACGGGGTCGAGGCGTTGCTGCCCTACCTTCTCGCAGGGCAGACGATTGCGCTTGTGGGGTCATCCGGCGTCGGAAAATCGACTATCGTCAATGCGCTGGCCGGGAGGGAAATCATGGATACCGGCGCCGTCCGCGTGAGCGATAGCCGGGGGAGGCATACGACGACGCACCGTTGTCTGTTGCCGTTGCAGCACGGGGCGCTCTTGCTCGACACGCCTGGGATGCGCGAGCTGCATCTGTGGGCCCACGACGACAGCTTAGGAGAAGCCTTCGCCGATATCCAAACCCTCGCGCAGCGCTGTCGTTTTCGCGACTGTGAGCATGCAGGTGAACCCGGCTGTGCGGTGCGAGCCGCGCTCGGTGCCGAACTCGACCCGGCACGTTTGGCGAATTACGTCAAATTGCAGCGCGAGCTTGCATTCGTAGAGCGTAAGACCGACGAACGTGCACAGGCCGCCGAGAAGCAACGCTGGAAAGCCATTCACAAGCAAGCGAGTCAGCAGACAAAACATCCTCACTGACGCTCAGCAACGCCGTCTGGTGGAGAGAGGGGTATTTTTATGGGAGCTCGTGCGGGGCTCGGGTGTCTGGGGCTGATCGTCCTGGCGGCGGTCGTGCTTGGGCTATGGGTTATCGGCAGCTATAACTCCCTCGTGGGTCTTGACCAAGCGGTGCAAGCGCAATGGGGGCAGGTCGAAAACGTATACCAGCGTCGGGCCGACCTCGTACCTAACCTCGTTCAGACCGTCAAAGGCGTTGCGAACTTCGAGAAGAGCACGTACATCGCCGTCGCGCAAGCTCGCGCGCAGGTGGGCAAAGTGCAGACGTCTGCATCGCCCAACATCACCACGGATCCGCAGGCCTTTGCCAAATTCCAAGCTGCGCAAGATGGCCTGAGCTCGGCATTGTCGCGCTTGCTCGTGGTCGTCGAGCGCTATCCCGATCTGAAGGCGAACGAAAATTTCTTGGCGCTTCAATCCCAGCTGGAGGGTACAGAGAACCGCATTGCGGTCGAGCGCATGCGCTACAACGAAGTGGCACAACGCTTCAACACTTCGCGCCTCTCATTCCCCAATGCGATCGTCGCGAGTTTCTTCGGCGACCGCTTCAAGACCAAGGCGTACTTCCAGTCACAGCCGGGAGCTCAGACCGCTCCTAAGGTGCAGTTCTAGCGTGACGCAACCCATCCGCTGGCATGGCTCCGGCGGCCTCGCGTTGCTCGTCGTGCTGGGCGTGATCTGCTTCAGCTGGGTGACAGCGCTCGCGGCCGAGACGCCGATCCCTCCCCCACCCACAAGGTATGTGACCGACACCGTAGGTGCGTTGTCTGCGTCGACCCGGGAAC
>JALYZS010000369.1 GCA_030948745.1 Vulcanimicrobiota bacterium
CATCGCGCCAATGCATCCCGCTGGATGCCGAAACGGGAATCGATGCCGGATGGCCGCACTCGCACGCCGGCGATGCCGATCTCGGCGTGCATGCAGTAACGCCCGAACGCTTCAAGCGAGTCCGCGAAGGCGCAATACACCGTGCCCTGCTCCAATGCACGCGGCCCGTTGTAGATGATGCGCTGCGGGTCGAAGCCCAGCGCGCGCACCGCGTGGAGTTCTTGCGGACTGATGACCTCAGCGAAAAAGCCATGGTCCAGAGCAAGCTGCAGCAGTTGCGGACGCGGGTTGGTTTTGACGCTCAACGCGGGCTGTACGGGTGGCAGGCTCGAACAGAGCGCCCCCACCCGGGCGAAGTTGCGTCGGGCGACTGCGGGAAAGAACATGCGCCGGGAGCGGTCGCCCCGGTGCATGAGCCCTTCCTTTATATGCAATGCCAGCGCACCTGACGGTGCTCGCAGCGTCCAAGCCGCATCCAATTGCAACACGCTCTCTTCTACCCTTGGAATACCGGGCAAAACGAAGGTGGCAGGTAGCATCCCAGCGGCACGACTGTCCAAAAGAACAGCGCCCCACGGTACCGATAGACGAAGCATCCCCACCCGGCGATGCTGCATACTCAAGGATGAAAGCGAGGGATGCACATGCAGCTCGAGGGTTCTAGCGCTCTGATCACCGGCGCGTCGCGCGGCCTTGGACTTGCCGTCGCGACGGCACTCGCGAAGCAGGGCGTGCAGCTTGTCATCACCGCGCGGGATGCACAGGAGCTGGGTAAAGCGGCCGAGGTGCTGCGCGAGCACTCGCAGGTGATCGCCATCGCCGGCGATGTGAGCGACGACGCGCACGCGCAACGGTTGGTCGCCGAAGCGCTCGTGGGCTTCGGACGTCTGGACATCCTCATCAACAGCGCGTCGGAACTCGGCCCCAGCCCATTGCCGCAGCTGGCCGGCTTGCCGATCGCCGAGTACCGGCGCATCCTAAACGTCAACGTCGTCGCCCCCTTGCGCCTGACCCAGCTAGCATTACCAGCGCTGCTTGCGGCGCCGGAAGGCGTCGTCGTGAACGTGAGCTCCGACGCGGGCGTCAATGCGTATGCCGGTTGGGGTGGATACGGTTCGAGTAAGGCCGCCTTGGAGCACTGGTCGCACATCTTGGCAGAAGAGCTGCGTGATTCGCGGGTGCGCGTCTTCGTCGTCGATCCGGGCGACATGGACACGCGCATGCACCGCCTGGCCGAGCCCGGCGTCGACCTGTCTCACCTCCCCTCGCCGGTAGAGGTCGCGCCCGCCTTGGTGGGCTTGCTCGACGACACGCGGCGCTTCGCGCGGGTCGAAGCGCAACGCATGATGCGCGAAGCAGTGTCCGCGTGATCGCAAACGCAGCGCTCACGTTCAGGCTTTCGCCCGAGCTTGAGGCACACGAGCCGCCGGAGGCGCGCGGCCTCGCGCGCGATGAGGTGCGCATGCTCGTGTCAGCCACGGAACACGATCGCATCGAGCACGCCGTTTTTCAGTCGCTGCCGCAGCGCATGCACGTGGGAGACGTGCTGGTCGTCAACACGTCGGCGACCTTGCCGGCGGCCCTGCGTGCCCGGGATGCGCGCGGCCTCGAGCTTGGTCTGCACGTCTCCACCGTGCTGCCCGGCGGCGTGACGGTCGTCGAGCCGAGAAACGCGCCCGGGCTGAAGCCCGGGGATGCGTTGCGGCTCGAGGACGGGGGGCGCGCCAGGTTGCTGTGGCCGTATCGCAACTCGCAGCGCTTATGGTTGGCGATCGTGGAGACGACGCGCGGGCTCAACGTCTTGCTCGAGCGCTACGGAAAGCCGATCCGCTATCCGTACTTGCACGGTGAATGGCCGCTTGAGGCGTACCAGACGGTGTTCGCCTTGCACCCAGGCTCCGCCGAGATGCCGTCGGCAGGCCGGCCATTCAGCGCCCGGGTCCTCCAGGCGCTCGCGCGGCGCGGTGTCGTGATCGCCCGGTTGATCCTGCACTGTGGCGTCGCAAGCCTAGAGCACGACGAACCGCCTTACGAAGAATATTTCAGCGTCCCGGCGGAGACGGCCGCCGCCATCAATGCGGCGCGCGCCGCCGGCCGGCGCGTTTTGGCGGTGGGCACGACAGTCGCGCGCGCGCTGGAGAGCTCGCTGGATGGGCGGGGCCGGGTCGTCGCTGCACGCGGGTGGACAGATCTCGTC
>JALYZS010000378.1 GCA_030948745.1 Vulcanimicrobiota bacterium
CTATCAAGCTACGGAGCGCGGTGGATTTACTGCAAGACTCAACGCGAGATTTGCGCCAAGTACTAGATGCTGTCACGGAGTTATCTCAAAACTGGACGGGTGCTCTTGTAATCCTCGAATCTCGGCTCGAAACCGGTAAAGATGTTGAGACTAAGCTCGACATGATAAGTCGTTTCTGCCTTGATAGAATGAACGAAGCTCGCGTGTTTATGGCGCAAAACGGCGAGGGCTTTAGGATATCCTTGTGGTGGTTTGATGACAAGGAAGCATCGCTTCAATTGCTACTGAGCAACGAGATAGTCGATCAGGGTACCCTTGACACAAAGTTTGCAGTTGGAGAAGGGCTACTCGGCCAAGCATTTGCAGAAGACAGGGTTTGGAACCTAAATAACGCCCCTGCCGAGCCGTATTACAAGAAAACTAGAGATAACCCGTCTTATCGCGGACTACTGCTAGTACCTATTCGCGAAGGGCGGGAGCCCGTCGGTCAGATTCCGGTCGGAATGCTCGCTATTGATCGGGAGAAGCCCGAGTATTTCGATACAGCAATAGAAAACGTAGCTTGCTCTTTAAGCCACGTTGTGGGGTTCGCGCTACTGTACGCTGATGACGAAGCCAACTTAAGAGGTTCGACGCAGTAATTCTCTCGCTTGTTCTATCTTCTTTTCCGCGTCAGCTAACTTCGTGCCAGGGTTATTTGCTGGGACTGCGCTCGCGGGACTCTCTGTGCGCGAGGCTGTCTCTTTCCTAATGGTATCGATGAACTGCTTCTTTGTCATGTAAACCTCCCTGGCGATTGTAGTACTTTTTCACGATTCATGGACGTATCCCTATATCTAATGCCGCCGTCTTGGGTCACAGGTAGCTGGTTTGGACACTATATGGCGTCCCGCGCGACCTATTCTTGTTCCTCGCAAACGGGGAAATTGCTAGTCCCGCGTCGGCAACACTTACGTTCTCAGCGCTCATCTTTTACGACGATTTTAAATCGTTCCTTAGCCCTTGCATCGACCCACTCGTTGATGGCTTGTTCGATAGGTTTGATTGATGTTTCAGTGTACGGAAATGACTGTTCTGGTCGGTAGTGAGTGCTATCCATACTTGATGGTATGAAATGCAGTACAACACTGCCCTCGGTCGGATGAATGAGCAACTGAGCAACGCCGCCCAACCCGATTTCCTGTACGACGAAAAATAGCGGCTGCGGCTCTGCGGCTCTAACGTTGGGACACTTTCGCCTTAAAAGGTTCTCAACATTCTTTACAAATCGTGCGGTGGCGCTATCCAATTCACTGCAAAGCTATATCTTTGAACTTTGGCAAATCTTTTGGTGCAACCTGAAGCGTGAAATCAGGATCAGGGTCAGAATAGATTTCCTGACCGCTTTGTAAGTTGACCATGATCTGAGTTACCTTGTAGGCTCCCGCCTTACACTCTTGGCCGATCAGACCCGAAGCCAAGTATGCTGAACCAGTGGTAGGGTTTGCCACTAGATCGAATTGGTTTCCGCTCGCAGGTTGTGGTCCGGCAAAGTGGACCACCACGCTGTTCAGATTATCGAAAGGTCTATCGAACGACACAGTTGCCTGGACTCGGTCGCCAGGCTTAAAGGTTCTGGTGGCGTCGATTGAGATGCTCATGTAGCCTCCTTCTTTTGGACGAACATACGTTCGGACCCGCGTTTTTAACCCTGGCTGCCCTTTTTTCCTTCGATCAGACTAGCGCTGGTCTGCTCGTTAATGCTCGTTCAAACGTCGGCTGACCACTCACCGGATTTGCGGCGCTCGACCCGCCCAGCCACCGCTCGAATCGACACCGTGAATCTGCAGCGCTCGACGCTGCTCTCGTTCGTATATTGATCTCATCCTAACGCGGGCTAGCTCCCGGCGGGGGGGCGGGCCACCCAACCGGCCACCCACCGGGTCAGATATTGGTAGAAAATCACGGACGATGGCCGACTTTGGCTTGTCGTTGATTTACAAGCCAAAGCCGCACAAGTACTTGATTTTTCTGGATCGGGAGACGAGGTTCGCACTCGCGACCCTCAGCTTGGGAAAATGAGTGTCGAATTCCGCGCGTGAGATCAAACTAACCGATTGAAGGTTACCACTCTTACGCGTGTACCAGCCGTATACCACATCACCCGAATTTTGGCGGATATTGGTGGAAAGCGGTCGCCGGGAAACGCCGATCCCTCCTCATTGGCGCGCAGTGGTTCGGTCCAAAGAATCGCGTGTGAAGCGAGTGCTCTACCGCTGAGCTATTCGCCCGGGATGTGAAGCTGTCACATCATTCGGGTCAAGACAAACTCCGCGCCCAACTTCCATTCGTCACGCCCTAGTTCCTCACCGGTCTCTGGAAGCTCGTGGCCCGATTTATAAGGCGGACGGTGACTGATAATTCTCGACTACTGTTGCAGCCACTCGCTCCCAAACACCCTCGTAGACGATCGGTAAGCCGCACTCGTCGGTAGTGATGGCCGCCTTGAAGCCGCTGGAGAGACTTCGATAGATATACCGCCCATCTTGGCAACACTCGTAGAGCTGTTCGGCGGCTTCCACCTCGAGCTCTGGAAACTTTACCCACGCCGCACGAATCTGCTGTTTCTCACCTCTACCGAGCATAAGGCGATTGATGGCGAGCGTGTTCGTTGAAGGGCTCACGCCGAGGTCGACGTCGGTACATCCGTCCAGAGCCACACGATGCGCGCCATTCACCAACCAGCGATCCGCTTCTACCCTGACCACGCTCGTCTTTCGCGCGGCACCATACTGCTGCTCGACGACGCAAGCCTTCGTGCGCCATTGGTCGTCGCACCCGATCTCATAGTCGACCCGCAACGGTAATCCATCTTGGGACGCCAACACCGTTCCGCATAAACGATAACCACCAGCAACACTGCACAGAACGGCCTGTTCAAAGCTTTTGTTATCCAAGACTCTCCGCCACGTGACAATTCGAGGAAGCATCGCGGGGCTAGGCTTCTGTGAACACTCCGTCTCCGCTTCTTCCCCTACCTACAATGCGCCCGGTGAGCGGCTTTTGCAGAATTCACGCCCGGGTATAAGAAGGCGATGAAACACAAGGCTCGAGTTAAAGGCGTCCTGCTCGATATCGACGGCACGCTTGTGCTAAGCAATGACGCGCACGCGCGTGCCTGGGTCGAGGCGTTTGCCGCCCATGGTCTGCAGGTCCGGTTCGAGGACGTGCGGCCCCTGATCGGCATGGGTGCAGACCGGGTCGTGCCGGCTTTAGCGCCGACCCTCACCGAAAGCGAGGGTGTCGGCAAGGAAATCAACGAGATCCGCCAACGCATCTTCCTCACCCGCTACGCACCCGATCTGCAGCCGGCACCGGGCTCACGCGAGCTCATCGAACGGCTACGATCGAATGGCGTACGATTGGCGATCGCGAGCTCCGCGCAAACGCACGAGCTCGAGACGCTGCTGAAAGTAGCGCGAATCGAGGACCTCGTCGAGATGCCGAACGGCGGCAGCGAAGGAAAGCAATCAAAACCGTCGCCCGACGTCGTCGCCGCCTCGCTACAGCGCGCGCAGCTGCGAGCTGAGGACGCCTTCATGCTCGGTGATACGCCGTTCGACATCCTGGCGGCGCAGAAATGCGGGCTGCGGACCATCGCATTGCGGTGCGGCGGTTGGGGAGACGCACGGCTGCGCGATGCGGCTGCTATCTACGACGACCCCGCAGACCTGCTGCGCCATTACGAAGCATCACCCCTCGGAGCATCCGTGACGTCCGAGCAGCATGGACACTGAGGCACGCGCGACCCGAACGCTGAGGCTGCTCGGAATCGTCGCCCTCAGTGCCGCGATCGCTTGGGCGGCGCTGATGCTGCTGAGCAAGATCAAAATCGTGCTCCTCATCCTGCTCGGCGCGGTCTTTTTCGCATATCTCGTCTATCCGCCGGTCCGCCTTCTCAGGAGCCGTGGTCTGCCATTATGGCTCTCGATCCTCATCGTCTATGTGGTTTTGGGCGTAGTCGTGGGGACGGCAGTCGGCTTTGGCGGTCCGGCGATTGCTAGCGAGGCGCGCACTTTCTCGCGCGAACTCCCGAGCATCATGCAACAGCTACGTGACGGCCTGGTCAACGCCAACAACAGCGTCCTTGCAGCGGTGCCGATCGAAACGCGCCAGACGGCTGCGAACTACCTCAACAACGGGTTCGCGACACTAGAGACCGCAGCGGGCGCTTATACCGGCAAAGCGCTCAGCATCCTTTTGAGCGTCGTCTCGGTGATCAGCGCGCTTGTCATCATCCCGATCCTGGCCTTTTATATCCTGCTCGACGCGGACAAGCTCTCGCGCGGCTTCACCCACCTGTTCCCACTCACCGGGCGACCGAAAGTCACGCTCGTCTTGCAGGATATCGATCAGGTGTTGGGCGGCTTCATTCGCGGACAGATCATCGTCGCGGCCTTTGTCGCCGTCGCGGTGACGATCGGGCTCATGATCTTGCATATCCGCTATGCGTTCTTGATCGGCTTGTTCGCAGGCCTGGTCGACATGATCCCGTATGTCGGCGCGATCGCCGGCGCCGTTCCGGCGGTGCTCCTCGCGTTCTTTTCGCATGGCATCGGGTCAGCAATCGTGGTCATCCTGGTCTTCGCAGCGATCTATGAGATCGAAGGTCATTTCGTCGCACCGAGCATCGTCGGTAAACGCGTCGGGCTTTCCGCGTTGCTCGTCGTCATCGCCATCTTGATCGGCGCGGAATTTGGCGGCATCGTCGGCATGTTCGTCGCGGTGCCACTGGCCGCTATCGTTCGCGTCATGTGGAAGCGCTTTGCCTATCCTTTGGAGGTCTCCGCGGCGAGCGCCCCGATCCCCGCATCCGTCGAGCCCAGCACCATTGTGGTCGCCACCAAATGACGCCATCGGCATTGAGGTTGACATGAAGCTTTGGACCGACATCGAGAACGACGTTCTGGCGGGGTCGAGGTGTCTGGCCGAGTCGGACGAATTCGCGCTGTACGCGGTTGGCAATGATACGTATGCCCTTGTCCTCAGGCACCACGGCATGCCCTGGCAAGGCGTCACGCTTTCTGGGGACGGCATTTTTCGCGTGTCGGAACTCTTGAGCAAGGCCGGGCGTGCCTTGTATCGCGACGTCGCTTCCCGGCTCTCGCCCGAACCGAAGCGCCCCGCATAGTTCCTCGCTCGCCTGTGGCGACGCTCACCGGCAACCCTAGTAACGGCTTGCTTGGCATGGCGGTCATAGCATATGATACCGGTAGCAGCGGACGTAGTTTCGATGCCACCACGTTACGGGAGCTTTTGTATGAAAACAATCCGGCCCGTGTTCGGGCAGATCGCCTTCGCATTTTTCATCGCTCTCTGTTTTGTCGTGCTCGGCACGAGCACGGGCTCTACTGATCAGCGCGATTTCACCGTATACAATGAAACGAGTTACACGATCGAACGACTCTACGTCTCACCGCACAGCGCCGACAATTGGGAAGAGGACGTGTTGGGCAGCGACGTGCTGCGACCGGGCCATCACGTGAAGATTACATTTTCCGACGACTTAGGCGCTTGCTACTACGACATCAAGGCCATTTATTCGGACAAAACCAAGTCCATCAAGTACAATGTTGACTTGTGCAGTATCTCTACGTTCCGATTCCACGAGTGAGAATGACAGGTTGACTTTTGCGCGCGCCCGAATAGGGTCGGCCTTCGGGCGCGTAGCTCAGCGGTAGAGCGCTACATTGACACTGTAGAGGTCAGAGGTTCGAGACCTCTCGGGCCCATGTGCGTGAAGCCTTATGCCGCAAGCCATTGCGGCTTTCTTATTTGCTCACCCTCAGTTGGCAGACCGGCATTGGTGACGCTTTTGGTGACCAAAGCTCCGTATCACCGCAATTTGCCCCGGTCTTGCGAGCACTTGTGAGGGCAGCTTCCCGGGTGATGATGCATGCGCCAGATCGGGCTCCCATCTGCATACGGCTTTGACCCGTGGCCCGTGGACACGTAGCTTAGAAGGCCCCAGCGCAAGGAGGGTGGACCCCCTTACCCGCTTTCCTCTGTGGGCTCCGGAAAGACGTCCGCAATGAGGGGTTGTTCTTTCCCGCCCTTCGATAACTGGTCTGCTACCCGCTTGCGGATGGGCTTGAACTGCATACGGAGATCAGCGTAGATAGGAACGCCTGAGAACGGCTCTTCGATCATCTGCAGAATGTCCAAGAGTATGTGCGTTAACGACAAAGCGGTATCATCCGGTTTATAGCGCTTGGTCTGATAGTCGACCCTAGGTTCTTGCGACCCGCTTATGAAGTCCCGAAAGACGTCGAGCGTGATCAGCTCATTGCCATGGACCAAAATGCTAAAAAGACCATACGTCTTGTGGTATTGCTTAAAGAGATGGGCGGGCATTATTGCTTCCAGCATCTTGCGAACCAGTTGGTTCTTGAATTCTTCGTCTTGCGCTAGAAACTGGTCGAGCTT
>JALYZS010000381.1 GCA_030948745.1 Vulcanimicrobiota bacterium
GGACACGGGTGTGCGGCGATCCGCCGGTCAGCGGCATCTCGCTGGAAGCCGGGGTCCCGAGTGACGGTCGCGTCGCGCTGAGCTTCGGAGCCTCGCACGCATTCGCGCAGTGGCGGCTTCCGGGTGAGCATAACCTGCGCGACGCCCTGCTGGCGTGCGCCGCCGCGATCGCCACCGGTGTTGCGTTTGCGGACGTGGCTGCCGGCTGTGGTGAATTGCGGCTGCCGCCAGGCCGCTTTGAAACGCATCTGCTGCCGAATGGCGCGCGCGTGGTGTACGACGCCTACAACGCGAGTCCCACGTCCATGCAATACGCTCTCCTCGCCTTCGCCGCGCTGCCGGCAGCGCGTCACATCGCAGTCCTCGGCAGCATGGCGGAGCTCGGGCCGGCAAGCCATGCCCAGCACGAGGCGACAGGCGCTGCGGCCGCGCGCAGCGGCGTGGACATGCTCTTCTGCGGCGGCGAATCAGCCGATGCGCTGTGCACGGGCGCGCGCAACGCGGGCTTGCGAGCCGATGCGCTGCACACGTATGAGAACAACGCCGAAATCACACAGCGTCTCCGCTCGCTGCTCGCGGCAGATGATTGCGTGCTGTTGAAGGGCTCACGCGTGCAACGCATGGAGGAGATCCTCAGCGGCTTGCTCGCAGCGGGCAGTTTGGCGTCATGAGCAGCCACGCGTTCACGTTAGGGTTGGCTGATCTGCCGCGGCGCATCATCGCGCTGCCGGTGCGCACTCGTTTGATCCGAGCGGGCGACGACCTACCCGGGCTTCTCGCCGATTGTCTGCGCGGCATCGTCGCGAGCGACGACATCGTGTGCGTTTCTGAGACGGCGGTCGCGATCGCGCAAGGGCGTTCGATCCGCGCGGAGGCGATACGTCCCAGCCGGCTTGCACGCCTGCTCGCGCGCCGCGCTGGTTCCTATGCGACCGTCAACCAGCCCGAATCCATGCAGCTCGTCCTGGAAAGCGCAGGGGCGCTCAAGGTATTGGCAGCAGCGGCTGCGGGCGCTGCCGGACGCATCATCGGACGTCGCGGCGATTTCTATAGGATTTTGGGGCCGGCGGTCGCGGAGATCGACGGCTACACGGGGACGATGCCCCCGTACGAGCGCCACATCGTCCTCGGACCCAAAGATCCGGATATCGCTGCCGAAGCGATCGCGGCGGCCTGCCACGCGCACGCCTGCGTCGTGGATGCAAATGATATGGGCAAAGCCGAGATCTTGGGCGCGAGCGAACGCGTCAACATGGCGATCGTGCGCCGCTGTCTGCTGCTCAATCCCGCCGGCAACGCGGATGAGCAGACGCCGGTCGTGGTGCTGAAGTACCGCCCGCAGCCCGGCGCACCGGTCGCGTCGCCGTTGCTGATGGACGCCGCGTGAGCCTTTGGTTCGGCGCCTCGCTCTTCTGGGGGGCGGCCGCCTGCGCGTTGGTCGTTCCGGCGATCATCCGGCTACAAAGGCGCGAACACGCCGGACAACAGATCTACGAAGATGGGCCAAAGAGCCATGTCGTCAAGGCGGGCACCCCGACGTTCGGCGGCATCGCCTTCGCGCTCGCCGCGGCGGGCGGCTTGGCGATCGCCTTCGCGGCACCAGCGCTGCGGCCGGGCGCCTTGGCGCATGAACTACCGCTGGCATGCCTGGTCCTGGGCGCCGGCGCGATCGGTTTTGTGGACGATTACCTCATTGTCCGTGCGCGGCGCGCTTTAGGTCTTCGGGCGCGCGCGAAGTTCGCGCTCATCTGCGTCGTCGCCGCGGCCTACGTGCTGTGGATCGATCGCAGCGATCCGGCCGGCAACGTGGAGTTGTGGTTCGGCACGAGCCTCGTCATGCCGCACATCTTCTGGTTCGTCTTGAGCGTGCTCGCGATCGTCGGCGCAGCCAATGCCGTCAATCTGACCGACGGACTCGACGGCCTTGCCACCGGCACAGTGCTGCCCACCCTGCTCGCCTTGCAGCTTCCACTGCAACGCGGAGGCCCGGGGCCGACGAGCATCGGCCTGGCGGCGCTGGGGGCTTGCGCTGTCTTCCTATGGTATAACCGACATCCGGCGCAGATCTTCATGGGCGATACGGGCTCGCTCGCACTCGGCGCTCTGCTCGCTGGAATCGCGATCCAAACGCACCTCGTCCTCCTGCTCCCGTTGTTCGGGGCGGTATTCGTCTTCGAGGCGCTGTCGGTGATACTGCAGGTGGCGAGCTTCAAGGCTTTTCGACGCCGCATCTTCCGCATGAGTCCCTTGCACCACCATTTCGAGCTCTCGGGCTGGCGCGAATCTGCCGTCACCGCTTCATTCGTGAGCGTCCAAGTGCTGTTCGCCGCTGCCACGTGGCTTGCGTGTTGGGCCTTCCCAGGAAACAAAAGCGTATGACATCGGACAGGGCGTTGCGTTTCGGTTGCGGAGAATCGCTGCTCGTCGTCGGTGCCGGCCGCAGCGGCCTCGCGACCGCCGAAGTCCTTGCACAGCGCGGCGCAGGCGTCGTGGTGTATGACGACCAGCCGGATGAGGAGCTCGCATCGGCACGCGCAGTGTTAACGGCGCTGCATGTCGGGCTCATCCACGCTGAGGATTTGGATGACGCGCTGCGCGCGGCCGACGCCGTGATCGTCTCACCCGGGGTACCGCCCGACAACAAGGTACTGCGCGCCGCGCGCGAGCGCGGCCTGCAGATCCTCGCCGAAGTCGAAGTCGCATATCGTTTGAGCGCGGCCCCGCTCATCGCCATCACGGGCAGCAAAGGCAAGTCGACGACGACGGCCCTTGCCGCACATCTGCTGCGCAGCGCTGGCCGGCAGGTGCGCGTCGGCGGGAATATCGGCAACCCGCTCATCCGCGAGACAGCGGCAGCGTCTGTAGACGATTGGGTGGTGGCGGAAATATCGAGCTTCCAGCTGGAAAGCACGAGCCTGTTCGCGCCGCGCGTCGCCGTGCTGCTCAACATCTCGCCCGACCATCTCGACCGCTACGCGTCCATGGACGAGTACGCGCGCGCAAAGTTTCGCATCTTCGCGAACCAAACGCCATCCGATACGTTCATCGGGAACGCATTCGATCCGCACTGCGCTGCGCTGCGCCACGCCATCGACGGCACGCGTCCGACGAGCACGCCCCTATGGTATGGCATCGCAGCCGATGATGCCACGACGTCGGAGGCGGCCGGCGCCCTTGACGCGACCCTCGCCGACGGATCGCTCGCGCTGCGCGGCGCGGATGGCTGGCATCTCTTGCTGCCCGAACATTCGCTGCGGCTTCGCGGGCGACATAATGTCGAGAACGCCTTGGCCGCGGCGCTGATAGCGCGCAGCGTCGGCGTGTCCGACGTCGTCATCAGCGCGGGGCTGCGCACCTTCGAACCGCTGCCGCACCGGTTGGCAGTCGTGCACGAGCAGGCCGGGGTGCGTTGGATCGACGACAGCAAGGCGACGAATCCCGACGCCGCCATCCGCGCATTGGAAGCATTCTCGGAGCCGATCATCCTCATCGCGGGCGGCAAGAGCAAAGGGACAGATTTCACGCAGTTCGGCGTGGTCGCCGGCCGGCGCGCGAAGCTCGTCGTGCTCATCGGTGAGGCGGCGCAAGAGATCGCGGCACGCGTCGCGGGCGCACCGGTGGTCTTCACGCAGAGCCTTGCGCAAGCAGTAGAGGTCGCGGCGGCAGCCTCTGTGGCAGGCGATGTCGTCTTGCTCTCACCCGCCTGCGCGTCGTTCGATATGTTCGCCAACGCGGAGCAACGCGGCGAGCTGTTCGCCAAGTTCGCGCGCGAGCACGAGATCCAAGGAGCCGCGGCATCGTGAACGAGCGCCGCAGCCCGGACCTTGCCCTGTTGGTGATCGCCGGACTCTTGACCGCGATCGGGATCGTCATGGTCTTCTCCGCCTCCTCGGCAGTCGCGTACACGCAACACCACGACGCCGCGTACTATCTGAAGCGCGAACTGGTCTGGGCGGCGATCGGCATCGTCGCGCTCGTGGCTGCCACGCGCATGGACTATGCAAAGCTGCGCCCGGCGGCGCCATGGATACTCGGTCTCGCCGTTGCGCTGCTCGTCGCGGTGCTGCTGCCGCACGTCGGTTTTGTCGAAGGCGGAGCTCGCCGCTGGATATCGCTGCGCTATGTCACGTTTGAGCCCTCGGAATTCGCCAAGCTCGCCTTGCTCTTGTTCATGGCGGCCTTGCTGAGCGGGCGCAGCGAGGGCGCACGCTCCTTCCGGCAGACAGGCTTCCCGCTGCTGCTGTGGGTCGGCGCGTGCTTCGCGCTCGTCATGCGCGAACCCGATCTGGGCACCGCCTCGATCTTCTTGCTCACCGCGTTCGTGATGCTCTTCGTGGCGGGTGCCCGGCTCGCGCATCTGGCGATCGGTGTGGCGGTCGCGGTGCCGACGTTGCTGGCCTTCGTGTACGCAAGCCCGTATCGGCGCGATCGGTTCTTGGCGTTTTTGGATCCCTTCAAAGACCCGTTGCGCAGCGGCTACCACATCATCCAATCGTTGTACGCGCTGGGGTCGGGCGGCTGGTTCGGCTTGGGGCTGGGCCAGAGCCGGCAGAAATTCGGCTATCTGCCGGCGCAGCACACCGACTTCATCTTCTCCATCATCGGCGAGGAGCTCGGCTATGTGGGGGCGCTCGCAGTGCTGCTCTTGTTCCTGGCGTTCGCGTACCGCGGGATCCGCATCGCGATGAAGGCCGATGACCGCTTCGGTTTCTACCTCGCCATCGCGATCACGAGCTCGATCGCGTTGCAAGCCTTCATCAACATCGGCGTGGTGACGTCCTCGTGGCCGGTGACGGGCGTGCCGTTGCCCTTCATCAGCTATGGCGGCACGTCACTTGCGACGACGTTGTTCGCAGTGGGTCTGCTCGCAAGCGTCTCGCGCGGACGCAAGCGCAGCGCGGCGAGTGCCGACGTCATGCACAAAAAGGCATCCTGATGCGCGTGCTTTTCACCGGCGGCGGTACGGGCGGGCATTTGTATCCCATCCTATCGCTGGCACACGGGTTGGCGCGTGCGGATGATAGCGCAGGCGATTGCGAGCCGGTCGCCCGGCAGGTCGCGCACACGGGCCCGCACTCGCTGCTGTTCGTCGGCGCACGCGGCCACATGGACCGGCAGCTGCTGGAACGCGACGGCATCGCTTACGTGGGCATGGACAGCAAACCGCTGTTGGGCAGAGGCTTGTTGCGCTCCGCTGGGAGCCTCGCGGCCAACGCCGCGGCGATGCTGCATGCACTGCCGGTGGTGAAGCAGTTCGCGCCCGACGTGATCGTCGCGGGCGGCGGCTATGCGTCAGCCCCGGCGGTGCTGGCGGGTGCCGTGCTTCGCCGCCTCAACGTGCTGCCTGCGTTGAAGATCGTCTTGTTGGAGCCCAACGTCGCGCCCGGCTACGCCAACCGCCGGCTTGCCGGCGTCGCCAGCGAGGTCTGGGGCGCCTATCCGGAATCGCCTAGCGCGCGCTTCTTCAAAGAGAAATTCCGCCTGACTGGTGTGCCGGTGCGCAGCGAGTTGTACGCCCCAATGGCCAAAGCCGACGCGCGGCGCAGTCTGGGGCTTGATCCCGGGCGGTTCACCCTGCTCGTCTTCGGCGGCAGCCAAGGGGCCCGCAGCCTCAATCTAGCTGTCAGCGGCATGGCGGCGCGCCGACGCCTGCCCGAGGATTGGCAGATCTTCCACATCGCCGGGGAACGCGATTTCGAATGGATGCGCGCCGAGCGCAAGACCGAGTCCAACGCGAACCGCTACCGGGTGGTCGCATATCTGGAGCAGATGCCGCTCGCGCTGTGGGCTGCGGACGTCGCGGTGTGCCGTGCCGGCGCTTCAGCGCTCGCAGAGCTGTGCACGGTCGGGCTGCCATGTCTTTTGGTGCCCTATCCCCATGCCGCCGAAGATCACCAACGCGCCAACGCCGCATACCTCGAAGAACGCGGGGCGGCTGTCAGCATGCCCGACGACGCGTTGAATGCAGATTCGTTGTACTGGGCGCTGATGGAAATAGTCGATGGCGGCAAACTGCTCCGCATGGCACAGGCGCTGCGGCGGTTGGCCCGGCCGCACGCGGTGCAGGGCATGGTCGAGCGCTTGATCGCTGGCCGCATCGGCGCAGCGGAAACGACCGCCGCCTAGGGTGAGATATGCGGGCCATGCGGGTAATGGATTCCGCCTATGCTTCGTGCAGAGGGCCGTCCTGTGGAACAGCCAACGTGGTCGAAACTGATGAGACCTAACCATCGGCAGGTGCACTTCGTGGGCATCGGGGGCATCGGCATGAGCGCGATAGCGCGCGTGCTGCTGGCGCTCGGCGTGGGCGTTTCCGGCTCAGACCTGAAGATGACCGGCACACTCGAAAAACTACGCGCCTTGGGCGCACGCGTGACGTTGGGCCACGGCTCCGACAACATCAACGGTGCGGATGCAGTGGTGATCTCGTCTGCAATCCCGTTCGACAATCCCGAAGTCATCGCCGCCCAGCGGGCCGGCATCCGCGTGATGCAACGCGCCGAGATGCTCGCAGAGATCATGGCCGACAAACACGGCGTCGCCATATCGGGGACGCATGGCAAGACGACGACCACGTCGATGATCGCCTCGGTGCTCGATGCCGGTGGTCTTGCGCCGACCGTGCTTATCGGCGGCGAGGTCAACGACCTGGGGGCCAACGCGCGGTTGGGGGCAGGTGACATCGTCGTCGCCGAGGCGGATGAGAGCGATGCCTCCTTCTTACGATTGACGCCGACGTGCGCCGTGATCACCAATATCGAGAACGACCATCTGGGCTACTATCGCGACCTGGAACACCTCATCCAGACCTTCTCGGCGTTCATCGAGCGCGTGCCCGCGAGCGGCTGCGTCATCGCATCAGCCGATTGTCCGGCGGTTGGCGAGCTGCTGCGGCGCTTCAAGCAATCGCCCAGCCTGCTGGGCGATCCGGTAATCGTGACTGCGGGCTTCGACGCGTGCGCGGATGTCCGCGCCACGCAGCACGAGCTGGCGGATTTCGGATCGTCCTTCACGGTCGAAAGCGGCGCTGAGCGGCTGGGACTGATAAATCTACGGGTGCCCGGCACGATCAACATCGCGAACGCGTTGTTCGCCGTCGCGGTCGGCCTCCGCTTCGGAATCGGCTTTGAGGCGATCGCTCGAGCGCTCGCGCGCTTCCGCGGGGTGGCGCGCCGCTTTCAGGTGTTGTACGAGAGCGAGTCGATCATGGTGGTGGATGATTACGCCCATCATCCCACGGCCGTGCAAGAGACCATCGGTGCGGCGCGCGCGTACTGGCACGGACGCATCCTCGTCGCCTTCCAGCCGCACCGGTACAGCCGCACCGCTTACCTCATGCGCGATTTCGCACGTGCGCTGTTGCGCGCGGACGAGATCATCATCACCGACATCTATCCCGCCGGTGAAGTGGCGCTGCCGGGCGTGCGCGCTGAATCGATCGTGGACTTCATCCGCGATCTCGACGCCGACAAGCCGGTCACACACTTGCCGAAGCTGGCAGACGTGCTCGCCTATCTGCAGCGCACGATCAAATCGGGTGATCTTGTGCTCACCCTTGGTGCGGGCGACATCGGCGGTGTCGCTCATGAGCTGGCCGCTGGGTTGGCGGCCGTCGATGCCGGCATCGCCCCGCTCTAAGGCGCAGCGCCGCAACCCCTCCTCATGCTGAGCGCCGAGTCGTCGGTTCCGGGTCGGCTGCTGTCCGCCGCGCATCGCACGATGCTCTCGCAATTGCTGGGCGAGAGCGTACGATTCGATGAACCGCTCGCGCCGCGCACCTCCATGCGGATCGGTGGCCCTGCCGCCGCCTTCGCGACGGTCAGCGACACGGCGGCGCTCGTCGCATTGCTCAAGCTCGCGAGCAGCGAAGGCATCGCGTGGACGGTGCTCGGCCTGGGCAGCAACGTGTTGGTGCGTGACGAAGGCTACGCCGGAATCGTCGTGCGCCTCGCCGGGGATTTCACCCGCGTCCGCGTGGACGAGACGCACGTGCGCGCTGGCGGCGCGGCACCGGTCGTGGCTGTCTGTCGCGAGGCCGCGCGGTTCGGATTGACCGGCATCGAAGCACTCGTCGGCATTCCGGGCACGATCGGCGGTGCGATCCGGATGAACGCCGGCACGAACGTGGAGATCGGGGAGCTTGTTCGCACCGTGGAGATCGTGCAGGCGGGCGAGGACGTGCAAACTCTCACGCTGCCCGAATTCGCCTACCGTCGTTCGACGCTTGACCGCAGAGCGGTCGTATGCGCGGCGGAGCTCGACCTGACGCGCGCGCCAAAGGACGATGTCACGCGCGAGCTGCGCCGCCGCATCGAGCAGCGCAACGCGACCCAGCCGTTGGAATTGCTCAACGCTGGCAGCATGTTTCGCAATCCGCCAGGCGAGTATGCAGCCAGGCTTATCGAGAGCGCCGGTTGTAAAGGCTGGCGCGAGGGCGGCGCCGAGGTGTCAGGCAAGCACGCCAACTTCATCGTGAACACCGGCGGTGCGACCTGCCGTGACGTGCTCGCGCTCGTGGAACGGGTGCGCGCCGAAGTGCGACAGCGCTACGGCGTGGAGCTCGAGCTCGAGGTCCAGTTGCTTGGCTAAGCCGAGCATCGCCGTCATCATGGGCGGTCGATCCGCCGAACGAGAGATCAGCCTGCAGACCGGCGAGGGCGTCTTGAGCGCGCTGCGTTCGCTCGGCTATGACGCCTGGCCGCTCGATTATAACGAATCGTTCGTGGACGTCTTGCAGCACCGCCGTCCTGGCGCCGCCTTCAACGCGTTGCACGGCGGCGCGGGCGAGGACGGCACCGTCGCCGCGCTGCTCGAATGGATGTCGATCCCGTACCAAGGTTCGGCGGTACGCGCCTCGGCGGTGGCGATGGACAAGTGGATGAGCAAGGCGCTGATGTTCGTCGAGCAGATCCCGGTGCCCAGGGGCGTGCGGCTTTCGTACGATGCGTCGCTCGGCTTCGACGTCGCCCGCGAATTCGGATTGCCGTGCGTCGTGAAACCGGTGACCGAAGGCTCCGCCGTCGGCGTCAGCATCGTGCGCGCCCAAAGCGAATGGCTCTCCGCGCTTGAGCGCGCGGCGGGGCAGGGGTCGCATGGGCCGGTGCTGGTCGAAGAATATATCGCTGGTCGAGAGTTCACGGTCGCGGTGTTGGAGCGTGAGGCGCTGCCGCTTGTCGAGATCACGCCGCACGACAGTTTCTACACCTACTTCGCCAAGTACACCGCAGGCGGCAGCACGCACACGGTCCCCGCGCGCGTCGAGCCGGCCGTCGCCCAGCAGATGCGCGGGCTCGCCCTGCGCCTGCACGACGCGCTCGGCTGCCGGGACTATTCGCGCGTGGATATCATGCTCGACCAGACGGGACGGCTTGCCGTGCTTGAGTGCAACACGCTCCCCGGCCTCACGCCGTTGAGCCTGTTCCCCGACGCTGCGCGGGCCGCCGGCATCCCGTATGAAACGCTCGTCGAACGCTTGATTTTGTGCGCGCTGGCACGATCCGCCCCTCCTGCGACTTGACGGCAATGCCGAAGTATAGACTAGGTG
>JALYZS010000004.1 GCA_030948745.1 Vulcanimicrobiota bacterium
GGGCGAGCTCAGCGCATCCGACACAAGCCTCGACCTCAACGGGCTGATCACGCTCAACAACCAAAGTGGCGCGACCTATCGCAACGCGAAGCTCCAGTTGGTCGCGGGGGACGTCAATCGCGTCAGCGATGAGTTCGCAAGCGCCAAAACGCTCGGTCGCGCGGTGGCGGCCCCGCAACCCGTCAGCAACGAAGCGTTGTTGGAATATCACCTGTACAGCGTAAGCCGGCCCACGACGATCGCCGACAAACAGAGCAAACAGATCGCGCTCCTATCGGCCAACCAGATAGCGGTGACGAAATCGCTCGAGCTGCGCGGCGAGGCATCATATTACACATCGCGCTCCAGTGATCTTGGCGACCGCCTCAAATTCTCTGTTTTCATCCAGTTCCGCAACGACGGCGGCGGCTTGGGCATCCCGTTGCCCAAGGGCACCGTGCGCATCTACAAAAAGGACTCGCACGGCAACGCGCAGTTCGTGGGCGAAGATTCGATCGACCACACGCCGCGCCACGAGCTCGTGCGCCTGCGCCTGGGCGAATCATTCGACGTCACGGCGAACAGGAAGCAGACGAATTACCGTTACTACCGCGACGGTGCCGACTATATCTACGAAACGTCCATCGACCTCGACCTGCACAATGCCAAAGATCAAGCGCAGACGGTGAAGATCGTGGAGCCTATGCCGGGGATCAATTGGCGGATCGTCAGTGAGAACTACCATCATACCAAAGGGTCGGCCGATACGGCCCTGTGGAACATCACGGTTCCGGCGAACGGCAAGACGACGTTGAGCTACACCGTCGAAGTGCGCATGCCGGTCTGACGTGCCGCGCCGCACTTCGGGCGCCGTCCGGGAAACCGCTCGCATCTGGCCAACGTGGCATGCGCGCGCTTTCTTCGGCGCGCGTCCGAAAGCGTAAACGAGGAGCAGGGTTGGAACGGTCGATCTCGGTACGGACGCCGGAGAGCATCGCTTTCTCCTATGAGCTGGCAGGTTTGGGCAGCCGGTTCCTCGCGCGTGCCATCGATTTCGTCATCCAGATACTTGTGCTCCTGACGGCTTTGATCATCGGCGGACTCTCCTCGCAGCGTGTCTCGGATCTCAGCAACGCCTTGCACCTGAGCCCAAAGAATCTGACATCGATCATCGTCGCGTTCACGATCATCTTCATCTTCTGCCTGTTCTACGTGTACTTCATCGTGTTCGAGATGGTGTGGCACGGTCAGACGCCCGGCAAGAGGATCCTGGGGATCCGCGTCGTCGCGGATGGCGGCTACCCGGTGACGTTCATGGACTCGGTCATCCGCAACCTGGTGCGCGTACCGGAGGAACTGCTCGGCTACACATTGTCGGTTGCCAGCGTCTTGCTGTCGTCGCAGAACAAACGTCTCGGCGACTTCGCCGCCGGCACGATCGTCGTCCGCGACAGCGCCTTCGAAGTGATCCACCCCCAGCGTTGGCTGCGCCAGCGGGACAAGACGCTGACTGCTGCGTTCGGCGCCGGCGCACTGACGAGCGCGGAGATGGCGCTGGTCGAACGCTATGTCGAGCGCCGCACGGTGCTGGCACCCCAAGCCGCTCGCGATGCAGCGGCGAAGATCGCGGCTGCGCTGCGGCCGAAGCTCGACGAGCGCGCCAACGGCTTGAGCGATGAGGAGCTGCTTGTGCGCCTCGCGATGCGATCCGAAACCTAGGCCGCCTCTTGTAAGCGCTGCTGGAGCAGTTTGACCACCGCCGCTTCGTGCTCGCTCAGTTCGCGCGCCGCAGCGCTCGCCCGTTCCGCTTCAGCCGGCGGCAGCCAACCGCGCAGCGTGCCCTCGAGGTAGGCTTCCAAGATAATGGGATGCACGTAGCACTTGCGGCAAATGCTCGCGGTGTTGCCCAGCCGCTGCGCGACGATGTTGACCGCCTGGACGATGTTCTTCTTCGCCTCGGACTCGGATGCGGCATCATCATAACGTTGCAGCGTCAGCGCCGCGTAGACCGTGCCGCCCCACGTGCGGAAATCCTTGGCAGTGAAATTCTCACCGCTGATGTCGCGCAAGTACTGGTTCACGTCGGCCGAATCGACCGATTGCTGTTGCCCTTCGTCGTCGAGGTATTGGAACAGCTCTTGCCCGGGCAACTCCTTGCAGCGCTTCACGATGGCGGCGAGACGACGGTCCTTGATGCCGATATGGTGCTCTTTGCCGCTCTTGCCGCGAAACGAGAAGCGCACGTTCGTCCCCTCGACGTCGACGTGCCGCGAACGCAGCGTCGTCAGTCCGAACGATCGGTTTTCCTTTGCGTACTCTTCGTTGCCGACGCGTATCAGGGTGGACTCGAGCAGCCGCAGGACGGTCGCCAAGACTTTTTCGCGCGGCAGACCCGGCTTAGCGAGATCGTCGTCCACGCGTGCGCGGATGGCGGGCAGCGCTTGTGCGAAGGCGAGCATGCGTCCGTACTTGGTCTCGTC
>JALYZS010000014.1 GCA_030948745.1 Vulcanimicrobiota bacterium
GATCGCCTGCACCCGGTAGCCGCCGTAGTCGCGATTGTCGCGTTGCAGCATGTCGATGTTGGCTTCGAGGCGGTAGCGCGCCCAGCGCAGGTTGTTGTCGCTGCTGCGCGGTCCAACCGCTTCCGCAGCTTGGCCTGCGCTCGCGAGGCCGATGACGAGGCTTGCGAGGGTCGCAAGCGCGAAGAGACGTCGTAACATTGGTCAGAGCTCCTTTTCCTCGGGTTTCTTGCGGGCGGATGCCCGGCACACTCAGAGAACGCGCGCTCGGCGAGAAAGCGCCGCAGAATGGATGAAGCTTTGGTGAGAGTTGCTAGCCCGAGGTGCGGGCTGGCCGCTGTTCGGGGCGGTCGAGCGCGAAGTAGCGCGCGCGTACGCCATAAAAAGCGCCGTCTTTTTCGTACCGCAAGCCGCATTTCTCCAGCACGCGCTGCGATGCGACGTTCTCCGGCATCGTGATGCCGACGATGCGCGCGAGGTCGGCCTCCCTGAAGCCGTATTTGAGGGAGAAGCGCGCTGCCTCAGTGGCGATGCCGCGGCCCCATGCGGAGCGCCGCAGAAGGTAGAGCACCTCAACCTCAGGGTCGTCGGGTAAATAGTTGAGGCCACACTGACCGAGGAGCTCCCTCGTGGTGCGGTCGACGACAGCCCACGCCCCGAAACCGTGCCTGCGCCAATGGTCGATGAAATGTGCCAACACGCGCGTCGACACCGAGCGCGCATCCTGTGGCGCGATGGGGCCGCGAGGCAAATAGCGCGTCACGAGCGGGTCGCTCAGGATCTGGGCGTGTTTGTCGAGGTCATCGAAGACGAAGGGGCGTAAAGTGAACCGGGGCATGGTGACGATCACGGTTGGCACGACGTCGCTCATGCCGCGCGTGTTACGCGACTTGAACGAGCGAATCTTTGTCGGCGCTTCACAGGGGGACGCGATGGGCAACGATGCCGGCGGATATGATAGCCCGGCGTTTGTGGCAGAATACTACGATCTGGTACCGGCCTACGCGGGGCGCGCCGATACAGACTTCTATGTCGCCGCGGCTGAGCGCGAGCAAGGTCCGGTGCTCGAACTCGGATGCGGCACGGGAAGGCTGCTGATCCCGATCGCGCGCACGGGCATCCCCATCACCGGCATCGACGTGTCATCTGGCATGCTCGCGCGCTGCCGCGAAAAGCTGCAGCGAGAAGAGCCGGCAGTCCGGCATCGAGCAACGACGCTGCAGTTCGATATGACCGACTTCTCGCTCGCGCAACCATTCGCGCTCGTGCTCGCGCCCTTCCGGTGCTTCCAACACGCGCTCGACGTGCAGCGTCAGATCAGCTGTTTGCGCAACGTGCATCGCAATCTCGCCCCCGGCGGCATGCTCATCCTGGATGTCTTCCAGGTCCACACCGCACGCACGCACGATCCGAAGTACTTACAGGAAGAGGCAGAATTCAGCGGCTTGCGGCTGCCGGATGGGCGCACGCTCGGGCGGAGCAGTCGCATAGCGGCCTTTCATCGCGCCGAGCAGATCAACGATGTCGAGCTCATCTATCATGTGCGCCACGCCGACGGGCACGAGGAGCGTCTGGTGCATGCGTTTCCGATGCGCTACTACTTCCGCTACGAGCTCGAGCATCTGCTCGCTCGATGCGGATTCGCAATCAGCGCGCTCTACGGCGATTACGATGGATCAGCTTTGCGGGATGATTCGCCGGAGATGATCTTCGTGGCGAAGAAAATCGAGCCGGCTGCGTGACTTGGCTCGACAGAGCGTGGTGAGGCCGATCAGTATTTCGCGCTCAGAAAGAACGTGAAGGTGCGCGGGAAACCGCTCGACTCATTTTCGTACGGATGCGGACTTTGGTTGTACATGAACGGTTCGCAGGCGAAGGTCACCCCTGGCGGGCAGGCATTTGGGTTGTTGCCCGACCCTGAACCATAGCCGCCCAGACCGTTATTCACGTAGTACAGGTTCGAAGGAATACGCGACGGCGTGTAATTGCCGAACAGGTTCTGCACCCGTAGGCCGACCAGCATGTTGTGGGGTCCGACGCCGAGGTCGTGGGAAACGGTGAACTGCACCGTCGCCACTTGCGGGCCCTTGAGCGTGCCCGGATCGTCGCCTTCGATCGTGCCGCGCGACCCGGTGATATTTGGCTGGTCAATCGTGCCCGGGTTCGTGGGGTCGGTGAAGTAGTACGCTTGTGAGAGCGTATTCGCGGCCAGATCGGTGTTCAAGACGAGCACGGGCACGTTGGCGCCGTTGATCGTTTCGAAGATCCATGTCTTCTTACCGACGCCGTAGCGGTAGCCAGATTCATAAGAGATCGTCGTATCCAAGTGCAAGCCGCTGCGTGTGTTGTAGACGATGTTCGCGGTGCCGACGACGGGCGCCAGATAACTGACATGGAAAAAGTGGTTCGCGGCCAACGCGGCGCGGTTCACAGTGGGGAAGAAGTCACTGTCGTAGTTGGCGAGCGTGTTATCGTAGGTTGCGTCGAGCAGCCCCGAAAAGCCGAAGCGCGCCTGACGCTGTATGGCGAGTTCAACGCCCGTGTTGGTGTTCACACCAGCATTGAATTCGTGTGAAGCGCCGAACACCGGTGTGCCGCTGGGCAGCGTGAACAATAAGTTCTGGCTTGACACGACGTAGTCGGTGCCCTTGCGATAATAGGGCTCAATACGCAGCTCGAGGCCATTGCCGAAATCGTGCTCGAAGCCGAAATCGAAGTTGACCGCGCGCTGCGGTCGGACGGGCGTGTACGGTGCGAAGTTGTTCGTCGCCATGTCCATATATAACGACTGATACAGGTTGCTGACGGTATTGGTCGTGCCGAACCCCGGCAGCGGTCGAAAACAGCCGTTCGCGATCGTGCAGTTCTGCAAATTGGGGTCGATGTTGTATGTGTTTTCGATCGCGGACGTCGGAACAAATTCTATGTTCTTGCCATACGAGAATCGCAGTGTGTCCCTGGGACCCAGCTCGTAGCTGACCGCCAGGCGTGGACTGATCTGCGACGGCTGTGTGACCTCGTTGCCGAGCGGTTGACCGGCCACGGCTACCACGTTACACGGAACCGCAGGCGGTACCGAACCGCACCCGGCCGGCGTCGTATCGTCGATGAAATAGACGGTATTGAGCGCGGCGGCATTGGCGGGCAAACTGATGGCCTCTTTATCGAAGCGCAAGCCGAGGGTTAGCGTAAGCCGGTCGTTGGGCTGATAGTGGTCCTTGATGAAGACGTCATAACGATGCAGCGGATCGTTCGCATGGGACTGATCACTGGCATACGTCTGCATGGGCGCATGCGCCGGGTCGGTCGGCAATCCAAGCGCCGGCAGCGCTTGATTGAGGGCGGCATTGTACGGTCCTATATAACAACCACCAGTGCCGGGCGTGGAGACAAAGGCGCTGCTGCTCGTCAACAGAGGAGCTCCGGCAGGAAAATTGAGCGCTTGCTGGATCTGCGGGCAGCCGAAATCTTCCAATGGCTGGTACAGACTCGTAAGGCTGAGCGTGCCGGCCGTGTATTGATTTTTATAGAACCACGCGTCGGTACCGAAGCTGACCTCGTGCTTGCTGCTGAGCTGGCTGGTATAGTTCAAAGCTTCGCCGGTGCCGGTTGTCTGCAGATCCTCATAAAAATCCGAGAACGAGCCGACATCGTACGGGTAGCGGAAGATAAGGTTTTCCATCGTGCGCATCACGCGCACTTCGGCGAAGGTGGAAGGCGTCAGCTGCCGTTTATAATTGAGCTTTTCAATCACGGAATTGAAGGTCTGAGTGTCCACCGTCCCTGTGTTCTGCCGATAGGCCACCTGGCCCGGATAGAGCTCCATATAGTCGCTTTGAAAGACCGACGGCGATTGCGGCCCCAGGTTGAACGGATCGCTGCCCGCTTGTACGTTGCCGTTATTAGGGGCGTAGGGCGCGAGCGCTGGGGCGATAAGCTCACCGAAGAAGAACGTCTGCCCGGAAGCGTTGGCGACGAACTGCAACTCGTTCTTGTTGCCGTGGCCCCAATGGTAAAAGAAGTTGCCGACTTCGTCATTGAGCGTCGTGAAGTCGGTGTTGGCGAGCTCCAACGGGTAGATCGTGCGCCGGTCGCCATAGGCGGAGGCATCGCGCTGTCCACCATAGGAGAAATAATAGCTGAAACGGTTGTCTTGCGTTGCGCCGCCGTAGTCGAAGGATATCTCATGCCCAAAGGTCGGGCCGATGAGCCGTGCCGTCGCTTGCCCTGAGCCGGGATAACTGCCGCGTTTGATGACCTCGTTGATGACGCCCGTGTTCGTGTTGCCGCTGCTCACGTCATAGCCGCCGGTCGAAAGCTGCACGCTGCGCGCGCCGTTGAGGGAGACGGCGTTGAGGAACTGGCCGGTGACCGGGTCGGTGTCATCGACACCGTCGAATTGGTACCCGATGTCGTTTTCCGCGCCGCCGCGGATGACCGGGTAGCCGAAGTTGTCGGTCGTGACGCCGGGCAAGGAATTGAATGCCTGGAAGCCGTTGAGGTCCTGCGGCGAGCCATTGATATCCGACAGTCGCGATTCGTTCACGACGTAGCTATCCGAAGTTTGGTGCGGTTGAATCAGCGAGGTGATTCCGCGGACCGTCACTCGCGCGAGCGTACGCACGCCGGTCTGCAGGTGGCCGTCGACGCGGGCGCTTTGATCTTGCGTCAACGTGACGCCAGGGACGCTCTCGGTCTCATAACCATCCTTCACGAAGGTCACGATATACGTGTCCAACGGCAAGCCGTTCATCGAGTAGAAGCCGTTCGTGCCGGTCACGGTTGTGGCGTGCGCCGACGGCGCCGCAGATTTTAATTTAAAGTCATCCAGCGCGTGTCG
>JALYZS010000065.1 GCA_030948745.1 Vulcanimicrobiota bacterium
TTCGCATCGGCGCCGAACACGACCCATCGCCCCGGTTCCACATGTGTACCAGCAAACGCGTCGATCAGCGCGTCGACCTCTTGCTCGGGTACGCCAAAAACGACAATCGCGGAGATCGGACTCATGATGGGTTCGGTCGCCTTCAGGCAGTCGTTGCCACGCTCAGGAAGTCGCGCCGCTCCAACAACCCGGAGACAGCTGTTGTGGATCTTAGATCGTGCGAATCGGCTCAGAGATCCTGCGAATACCGCTTGATGCTGATCCCAGTCGCGCCGTTCATGCGGCGTACTCTGCCGGCACCGAGGCCAAACTTAACGAATTTTCGCTGTGGCCGCCCTCGTAGGCTAAGAGGGTTTGCGCCAACGATGACCTGGCTCGTCGCAAAGATGCATTCGCAACATCTTTGAGCGCGCGCAGGACATTCGCAGGAACCGAGATCCGCCCCGCTCGCGATGTCGCTTAGTTGCAACGCAGCGGTTGCGGCAGCTGTGCCGGGTTTTCGCAATGCTTTCAACAGCTTGCGCTGATATCCCAGTCGCACGAACCGTGAGCAAAAGTCGCACGATCTAACATCTACAACAACAACGCCCGGCGTCGAGGGCTGAGAAAAACCCAATCCGAGGTCAAGTGCAGTTGCCGACCCTCGTGCGCGACGCCACCGCACTGGACGAGGCAATGCACCAATTCGCGATCCAATCGCTGGTCCTCACTCACTCTCCGGGCGGCGACTCCTGGCCTCAGCCCCGTCCTTTCCAGGGCACGAGCCTTCGTTCAACCCAGCGCATCAGCAGGTCAAACAAATAGGCGACGACGCCTATCACGATGATTCCCATGATGACGATGTCGGTGCGCAGAAAGTTCGAGGCGTTGAGCACCATCTGCCCGAGGCCGACGCTGGCGGCGACCATCTCGGCGGCGACGAGCGTGGTCCAGCCGAAGCCGATGGCGATTCGCATGCCGATCAGGATGTCAGGCAACGCCGAAGGCAGGATCACGTGCCAGATCACCTGCGCGTAGCTCGCTCCCATCGAATACGCCGCATTGATCTGCTCCTGCGACGCGCTGCGCATGCCGGCGCGTGCCGCCAGCGCGAGCGGCGCGAAGCAGCTGAGGAAGATCAGCAGCACCTTCGGCAACTCGTCGATGCCGAACCAGATGATGATGAGCGGCAGGTAAGCGAGCGGCGGCAGCGGCCGGTAGAACTCGAGCGGCGGATCGAAGATGCCGCGTGCCACCCGGCTCATTCCCATCGCGATGCCAACTGGAATCGCTGTCAGGCAGGCGAAGAAGAACGCCGAGAAGACGCGAAACATGCTTGCCGCGAAGTGCTGCCAGAGGGGCTTGTCGTTGGCGCGACCGGTGAGATATTCGTAGAACTGCTCGGCGACCGCCTGCGGTCGGGGCAAAAAGAGCGGTTTGACCCAGCCCATGTTGGTGACCAGAAACCAGAGCGCGAGTAGCGCCAGCACGGTGACGACGCTGATCACGACGCTCGATCCTTCGCCCGGCACCTTGAACTTGCTCGTCTTCAGATCGCGCCGGTCCGTCGACGGCGGCACCGCCAGCGGCGAGGGGATCGGCACGACGGTGGCCGCTGCGGCGTCGATGTCAGGCATGCGCGGCCTCCGCGGCAACGCCGTTGTGCGCCGGCGCGCGATGATGGACGATCGCGAGAACCTCCTCGCGCAGGCGGATGAACTCTGGCTCCGACTTGACCTTGCGTGCGTCGCCGTGGGCGAGGAATTGGCGCGAGAACGGCATGTCGTCGTAGACGTGCGAAATGCGGCCCGGGCTCGGGCTCATGACGATCAGCCGGGTGGCGAGGAAGAGCGCCTCTTCGACCGAGTGAGTGATGAAGAACACCATTTTGTGCGTCGCGGCCCAAGCCCGAAGCAGGATCTCCTGCACGGTCTCCCGCGTGAACGCGTCGAGCGCGCCCATGGGTTCGTCCATCAGCAGCACCGCCGGGTCGTTGGCGAGGGCGCGGGCGATACCGACGCGCTGCTGCATACCCCCCGAAAGCTCGTAAACCGCCCGCTCGGCATATTTCTCGAGGCCGACGAGCGCGAGCTTCTCGTCGGCGTTGCGACTGCGTGTCGCCCGATCGACTCCGCGCAGGCGCTGGCCGAGCGCCACGTTGTCGCGCACCGAAAGCCACGGCATCAGCGCATGCTTCTGGAACACCACGCCGCGGTCCGCGCCGGGACCGACGACGGGCGCACCGTCGAGGAGGATCTCACCGCTCGAGGGGGGCAGAAAGCCGGCGATGCAGTTCAGCAGGGTCGTCTTGCCGCAGCCCGAAGCGCCGAGCGCAACGACGAAATCGCCGCCGGACATCTTCAGATTGACTGGTGCGAGCGCCTGCAGCATCCCTCCCTTGACGGCGTAGTTGACCGTCAGGTCGCGGATGTCGAGCGTGGGCATCGGTAAGTCTCGGTGTGCGGGTCGGCGGTGGCAACGACGAAGCCGGTAGCCCCGTCTACTTCATCGCTTCGTTGACGTATTTGGTCGTCACGAAGTTGCTGTAGTTCGGCTTGACTTCCTGAATGCGGCCCTGCTCTTTCAGGAATGCAGCCGTGTCGGTCATCGCCTTGGCGGCGCCCCCGCCCAGCCACTCGGGCGACGCCTGCTCGGCTGCCGACGGGAAACGATAGAGCTTCATCGCCGCCGGAACGTCCTTGGCATCGGCCTTGGTCCACTTGGCGACCGCTTTCACCTGGGCCGAATCGGCGGTCCACTTGGCGGCGTTGGCACGATAGTCCGCATCAGCCTTGGCGAGAAGCTTGACAAAGGCGACCATGAAAGCCTCGTTCTTCTCAGCCCAGGCGGAGTTGACCGCCATGCCGTCGAAGGTCGGATAGCCCTTCTTGCCGATCGTTCCCGAGGTGGCGATCACCTTGCCGTTCGTCTTCACCTTAGAGAGCACCGGATCCCAGATGAAGGCCGCGTCGATGTCGCCGCGCTCCCAGGCAGCGGCGATCTCGGGCGGGCGCATGTTCATCACCGTCACGCTCTTCGGATCGACCCCTTCGAGCTTCATGCCGACCATCAGCTGGTAGTGCGAGGTCGAGACGAACGGCGTCGCCACCTTCTTGCCCT
>JALYZS010000082.1 GCA_030948745.1 Vulcanimicrobiota bacterium
GTGCAGAAGTATCCGCACAACGGCCAGCACCTGCCGATCCTGCAGATCGGGACGCGCGGTGTGTGCGATAACCCGCCGACGAACGTATGTGGCAACTCAGGAGGCAACCCTGCTGCAAACCAGAGCCATACGTTGCTCAACCAGCCTGCCAACATGTACGTCGATCCGGATCGGGATCCGGTGACCGGGCAGCGCGGCAGCATCTACATCGCGGACGGCTACGGCAATCATCGCGTCGTCGTGTTCGATGCCAATGGCAACTGGCTGCGGCAATGGGGCGGCGTGGCGGGGACGGTGAACAACCCGTTGACCGACTCGCCCGGTTTGTTCGCCTCGGGCGACGGCGGACATCCGCATTGCATCGCGGCCGGCAACGACAACCTGCTCTATGTGTGCGATCGCGCCGACGACCGCATCCAGGTCTTCACCAAGACCGGCGTGCTGCAACGGATCATCCCGGTGGTCCCCGGAACCGGCGTCACGTTGGGAATCGGCGGCGCGCCCGGACTGGGCACCGCCGGTTCGGCGTGGGACCTCACGTTCTCGAACGACCGCAAGCAGCAATTCATGTTCGAGGCCGATGGAGGAAACGAGATCGTGCACATCATGGATCGCATGCTGGGCGCGATTCTCGGCGGGTTCGGGACCCCCGGACTCCAGGCGGGTCAATTCACCTTCCTTCACTCGGTCGCCCTGGACTCGAAAGGCAACCTCTATACCGGAGAGACGATCAACGGCCGGCGCGTGCAGAAGTTCACGCCCGTCAAGTGCAAGGACGGTCGCGGTCGAAACGACGATTGCGATTGATGAATAGCGCAGCCCGAGGCGAGCACCTCGGGCTGTTCGATTCGTCTGTTCGGCGCCCCGCGTCACCCGGCATTCTCGCCGGCTGGCGCGAGTCCCTTTCATCGAGCCGCCGCTTGCTTCCGCTGTGACGCGAAGCGATACAGGACTTCGCGGGCTGCGGCTTGTCGCATGGGCTCTTGTTGCCTGTGCCGCAGCCTTCGCTCAGGTCGCTCGCGCGCACGAATTCAAGCTCGACGCGGTCGTCAACGCATTCATCAAGATCGATCAGCGCGAAGCCACGCTGGTCGTGCGGGCGCCGCTGTATCTGTTCAAGTCGGCGAAGTTTCCAGTCAACAACATCGAACTGGACATCCAAAAGTCGGCGCCCGCGGTCGCGCGAGCGGTCGCTGCGATCCAGCACGACATCACACTCTTCGAGAACGACCGGCCGCTGATCGCATCGCACGCATCGGGTCGATTGTCGCTGCCGTCCGATCGTTCATTCGAGAGCTACGAGCAAGCCTCGACCCATGTGTCCAAGCCGCTCGAACCCGGTACGAGCATTTATGTCGACCAGGGCTACGTCGACGCCCGCATCACTTATCCGATCAGCTCGCCCGGCTCGGTGTTCGCTCTTCGCACGACCGCTGGCCCGGAGCTCGGGGAATATCTCAAGGTCGCGCTGCGGTACCTGCCGCCCGGCGGAGAGAGCCGGGCGATGGTCATTACGAGCCTCTCGGGAACGGTTGCGCTGAACCCCACGTGGCTCGGCGCAGCGGCGGGCTTCATCAGGCTCGGCGTCGCACATATCCTGACCGGCTACGATCATCTGCTCTTCCTGCTTTGCCTGGTGATTCCACTGCGTGGGTGGCGGCAAATCCTGTCGGTCATCACGGTCTTCACGATTGCGCATTCGTTCACGCTGCTCGGCTCGGCTTTCAATCTCGCGCCGTCGGGGGCATGGTTCCCCCCTTTCGTCGAGATGGCCATCGCGGCATCGATCGTCTATATGGCGCTCGAGAACATCATGGGCGTCAAGCTCGAGCGGCGCGTCCTGATCACGGGCCTGTTCGGGCTGGTCCACGGGTTCGCGTTCTCGTATGGTCTCAAGGAGAATTTCCAGTTCGCCGGGACCCACCTGCTGGCCTCGTTGTTCGGGTTCAACATCGGCATCGAACTGGGCCAGATCCTCGTCCTTGCGGTCATGCTGCCGGCGCTCGCCATGGCGCGGCGCTACGTATTGCCTGGGCGGGTTGGGATGATCATCCTCTCGGCGATCGTTGCGGACACCGGCTGGCACTGGATGATCGATCGCGCGGACGTGCTGTGGAAGACGCCGTGGCCGCGACCGAGCGCGGCTGGCCTCGCGCTGCTGGTGTTATGGCTCGCCGGAATTCTCCTTGCGGCGGGCGGGCTCAGCATCATCGCGAAACGCCTGCGGTTCGCGGCCAGCCCCAAGTTACCGCCGCCGGAGGACGGGGCGCTGGCAGATTAGCAAGCTGCGCAAGCGAGCGGCGGCAGCACCTTGGCTACGCGCTCCCGCCTTGGCGTGGGTCTTGGTCCCCTTAGCAGTTGCGGCCGTGAGGGAAAGGCCGACAAAAGCGGAGCTCATTTTTGATCAGTCGAAGTAGCCACGCATTGCGCCGCGGAACCGTGGCTGACGCAGGCGGCCGCGGGTATCCCACACCGGCTCGTCGTCGAGCATCTGGACCATGCCAGTGCTCTCGATTTCGAACTGGGCGCGGAAAAGCGCCGGCCCGTAGTGCACGATCGCACGCGCACGCCACCGTGAAGCCTGCATGTGCGTCCCGGTCGTCGGGACAAGCGTCATGACGACCGGCTCAATCGCGGGTAACGACGCGGGATCAGGTCGATCTTGGCCCGGAATAGTGCGTTCCAGCAACGGGGCTAAGCTTTCGGCGATCGTGAACGGGCCCTCCTCGCCTTGTACGGCGCCTGTGAAGAAGCGTAGGTAGTCGGCGGCTGCTTCAGCCGTGTCGAGCAGAAGGCGAC
>JALYZS010000092.1 GCA_030948745.1 Vulcanimicrobiota bacterium
TGCACTTCTTCAATCCGGTGCCGCTCATGAAGCTGGTCGAAGTCGTCAAGACGATCGTGACCAGCCAGGAGACGATCGACACGCTCTTCGCATTCGCCAAACGCGTGGGCAAGACTGCGGTCTTGGCGCAAGACACGCCCGGCTTCATCGTCAACCGTCTGCTCGTGCCCTATCTGCTGTATGCCATCCGCATGTACGAGTCCGGTTTGGCGTCCAAAGAGGACATCGATGAGGGCATGAAGCTCGGCTGCGGACACCCGATGGGACCGTTGACGCTCTTAGATTTCGTGGGCCTCGATACGACCTACTACATCGCCCAGATCATGTTCGACGAATTCAAAGATCCCATGATGGCGCCGCCGCCGCTGCTCAAGCGCATGGTGCTGGCTGGGCACTACGGCCGCAAGAGCGGCCAGGGCTTTTACGAGTACGCGAGCCGCTAGGACTTAGGCGCCGGTGAAACGCGGCGGCCGTTTTTCCAAAAATGCCGTCGTGCCCTCGCGCGCGTCGGCGCTCACCGCGATAGTGCCGAACGCTTCGGCTTCGAGCTCGAGCGCCGCGTGCAGATCGGTTTGCATACCCTTGTGGATGGCGCGCTTCGTCGCCGCGATGGCGCGCGGGGCTTTGCTCGCGATGAGCGAGGCGATCCGTTTGGCTTCGGTCAGCAGCTCATCCGGGGCGACGACGCGCTCCACGAGATTCGCTTGTTTGGCTTCTTCAGCGCTGATGGGTTCGCCGGTCAGCAGCAGATACGAAGCCATTCCCTGACCGACCAATCGCGGGAGACGCTGGGTCCCCCCGAAACCCGCGATGATGCCCAAGTTCACCTCGGGCTGGCCGAGCTTGGCGATGGTGGAGGCGATGCGGATGTCGCCTGCCATCGCGAGTTCCAGACCGCCGCCGAGCGCAAAACCGTTGATGGCCATGATCACGGGCAGCCGCGAGTGCTCGAGCCGTTCGGTGATGCGGTGCCCGTCGCTCGCTTTTTGCGTGGCTGCCTTCGCGTCAGGCAATGCGTTGAGCTCGCCGATATCCGCGCCCGCGACAAAAGCTTTCTCACCCGAGCCCGTGATGATGACGGCACGAACCGCAGCGTCCGCCTCCAAACTGTCGAAGACGCGCAGCAATTCCGCGAAGACGGTGGCGTTCAGCGCGTTGAGGGCCTTGGGGCGGTTGATCGTGATCAGCGCGACCGCAGCGTCGCGCTCGACGAGCAGCGTTTCGTAGGCCGTCGCTTGTTCGGATGTCATCCTCGCCTCACAGAGCTTCCAGGACGGCGGCGATGCCTTGGCCGCCGCCGATGCAGGCGCTTGCCACGCCATACTTCTTATTGCGCCGGCGGAGTTCGCGCAGCAGTGTGTACGCCAGCCGTGCGCCGCTCGCGCCCAGCGGGTGCCCGAGCGCTATCGCGCCGCCGTTGGGATTGACGCGTTCAATCTCCAGGCCAAGCTCGTCCATGCAGGCGAGCACTTGCGGCGCGAACGCCTCGTTGATCTCGACCACGTCTATCTCATCCAGATCCAGTTTGGCGCGCTGCAGGGCTTGCGGAATCGCAAATGCGGGGCCGATGCCCATGACGTCGGGATCGACGCCGACGATACCCCACGCGACGAGCCGGCCCAACGGTTTGAGACCGTCATGCTGCGCTTGCGAGAGCGTCGTCAGCACCACCGCCGCGGCCCCATCGGTGATGCCGCTCGCGTTGCCGGCGGTGACGACGCCATCTTTTTTGAACCGCGGCGGCAGCGTGGCGAGTTTTTTCGCAGACGTGTCGGGACGCGGTCCTTCATCTTTGTCCACCAGCACGCTGCCTTTGCGGCCGGCCACTTCCACCGCCGCGATCTCGGCGGCGTAGTAGCCATCGTTCGCCGCTTCGACGGCCGCGCGTTGGGAGCGCAGGCTGAACTCGTCGGACTGCTCGCGGCTGATCTCGTATTGGCGCGCGAGGTTCTCGGCCGTGATCGCCATAGGCATGTCGTTGTAGCTGTCGGTGAGACCTTCCCAGAGCGAGTCCTCGAGCTTGGCTTGACCGAGCGGCAACCCCCAACGGGCGCCGCGGATGACGTGCGGCGCCTGGCTCATGTTCTCCATGCCTCCTGCCAAGACGTAGAGCGCCTCGCCGAGCAGTAGCTGCTCCGCCCCGCTGATGATGGCCTGCAGGCCGGAGCCGCACAAGCGGTTGAGCGTGAGTCCCGGCGTCTCGATGCGGCAGCCGGCCTTGAGCCCGACATGCCGCGCGCCGTAGATCCCATCGGCGCTCGTCTGCATGACGTTGCCGAAGATGACCTGGTCGATCTTCTGGGGGGCGATGCCGCTGCGCTGCAGCGCACTCTTGGCAGCCACGACGCCGAGGTCGATCGCGCTGACGTCGCGCAGCGCCCCGCCGAAATTGCCGAACGGCGTTCTCGCTCCGTCGACGATGACGACCGCATTGCCATTCTCCGTCATGATCACTTCCTCGCGCCGACCGCGTCAGACGGGCTATGGACGACCAATTCATCGCGCACGAGATTGCCGATCTCGGAGGTCTTCAAGCCGCTGCCCGCATCTAATGAAGGAATGCGTTTGCTCGCGAGCAGGTGCGCGATGGTGCCTTCGATCGCCGCCGCGGCCGCGGTCTGCCCTAAGTAGTCGAGCATCATGCCCACCGCCGCGATGGCGGCGACGGGACTGACCGCGTTCTGACCCTTGTATTTCGGAGCCGAGCCGTGGATCGGTTCGAACAGCGATACCTTGCCTGGATGGATGTTCCCCGAGGCGGCAACGCCCATGCCGCCTTGCACGATCGCACCCAGGTCGGTGAGGATGTCGCCGAACAGATTCGGGGTCACGATCACGTCAAAAGCCTCAGGGTTCTTCACCATCCACATGCAGGCCGCATCGATGTAGGCGAAGTCGAAGTGCACGTCGGGGAAGTCCGGCGCGACCTCCTCGACGGTGCGACGCCACAGCTGCTGGGTCTCGATCGCGTTGGCCTTGTCGACAAGCGTCAGCTTCTTGCGTTTGTCACGCGTGCGAGCGAGCGTAAACGCATAGCGGATGGCGCGCTCGCAGCCCTTGCGGGTGAAGATCTGGTTGGCGATCACGATTTCGTCGGGCGTGCCCTTTTTGAAATGGCCGCCGATGCCCGTGTACAGATCTTCGGTGTTCTCGCGGACGACGACCATGTCGACGTCTTCGGGCCGCTTGTCCTTGATCGGGCACAAGTGCTCCGCGAACAGCTTGATCGGCCGCAGATTGATGTACAGGTCCAGCCCAAAGCGCGTCGCCGCGATGACGCCGCGTTCGACCAAGCCGGGCGGCAAGCGCGGGTCGCCGATGGCGCCCAGCAAAATCGCGTCCATCTCGCGGAATCGGTCCAATTGACCGGCCGGCATGAATTCATTGGTCGAAAGGTAGTGGTCGGCGCCGAAGGGATACTCGGTCAGCGTGTATTTGAAATCGAACAAGGCGGCGGCGCGCTCGAGGACCTTGATGCCCTCGTGCGTGACCTCCGGCCCGACGCCGTCGCCTGGTATGACGGCGAGGCGATAGTGTTTGGCCAAATCAGCTGGACGAGGACCGTTGTGCGGCCTTTTCTTCGAGACGCTTTTCCGCATAGCGCAGCAGGCCGCCATGGGCGATCAGGTCTTGCATGAATTTGGGGAACTGCGTCGCCTTGAACTCTTTGCCGGTCGTCTCGTTCGTGATGATGCCAAGGTCAGCGTCGACGCGAATCGTGTCGCCGTCGTTGATGCCGTCCACGCCCTCGGGGCACTCGAAGATCGGCAAGCCGGTGTTGATGCAGTTGCGATAGAAGATGCGCGCGAACGATTTCGCAACCACGCCGGCCACGCCGGCACCTTTGAGCGCGACGGCCGCCACCTCACGCGACGACCCGCAGCCGAAGTTCGTGTCGGCGACGATGAGATCGCCCGGTTTCGCCTTGTTGACAAAGTTCGCGTCGAGATCTTCGAGCGCGTGCTTACCCAGCTGCACCGGGTCGATGAGGTTGCAATAACGCCCCGGGATGATGACGTCGGTGTCGACGTTTTTGCCATACTTGTGGGCGGTGCCCTTGAGGATCATACGGCCACGGCCTGGCGGCTGCTGACCTGCTCCGGCCCAGCGATGTAGCCCATGACCGCCGACGCGGCCGCGACATACGGTCCGGTCAAGTACACCTCGCTCTTGACATGGCCCATACGGCCGCGGAAGTTGCGGTTGGTGGTGGAGATGCAGCGCTCGCCTTCGCTCAACACGCCCATGTGGCCGCCGACGCAGGGACCGCAGGTCGGGGTCGACACAACGCAGCCGGCCTCGACGAAGGTCTCGGTCAGCCCCTCTTTGATGCACTGCATGTAGACTTTCTGGCTCCCGGGGATGACGATCGCGCGCACGTCGGGGTGGATCTTGCGGCCCTTGAGGATCTCCGCCGCCTGGCGCATGTCCTCGATGCGGCCGTTCGTGCACGTGCCGATGACCGCTTGATGGATCGTGATGTCGTTGAGGTCCGACGCGTTCTTGGTGTTCTCGGGCAGCCATGGAATGGCGACCTGCGGCTCGATGGCGCTGCAGTCGATCGTGAGCGTGCGGTCGTAGGTCGCGTTCTTGTCGGGATGGTAGACGGTGTAGTTCTTCTTGCCGACAGCGGCGCAATACGCTTCGGCGACGGCGTCCACATGGAAGATGCCGTTCTTGGCGCCGGCTTCGATCGACATGTTGGCCATCGTGAAGCGGCCGCTGATGGGGAGTTCCTTCACGACCGGCCCGGTGAATTCCAGGGCGCAATAGATGGCGCCGTCGACCCCTAGCTCGCCGATGGTGCGCAAGATGAGATCTTTCGCCGAGGTGAACGGCCGTAACGATCCTTCGTACACGATCTTGATGCTGGGCGGCACGCGCACCCACATCTCGCCGGTCGCAAACGCCGCCGCGATGTCCGTGCTGCCGACACCGGTCGCAAACGCGCCGAGCCCGCCATAGGTCGTGGTGTGGCTGTCGCCGCCGATGATCGTCTCGCCTGGACCCACCATGCCGTTCTCGGGGAGCACGACGTGCTCGATGCCGCCGCGGCCGACTTCGATGTAGTGCTCGATCGCTTGGTCCTTGGCGAACTGGCGCATCATCGAGGACAAGGTGGCGGTCGCGATGTCTTTGTTCGGGGTGAAGTGGCTCGGCACGAGCGCGATCTTGGATGCATCCCAGACCTTCGTCGCGCCCTTGATCTTGCGGAATTCGGTGATCGCCACCGCTGCCGAGAGCTCGTTCGCCATCACAAGGTCGAGCGTGATCGAGATGATGTCACCCGGACTGACATCGGCCAAGCCCGCGTGCGCGGCGAGAATTTTCTCTGTGAGCGTCATAGGCCGTGCCATAGGGTAAGAACCTCCCGGGGACGTTGCGAGGTGGGGTCGCCGTCAAAGCATAGCGGGATACCGCAAGGTTCGGTGCGAGGAACTTTGCCGCCTTTAGCGCTCGTTGCACAGATTATACAAAGGAGAGACTATGCTACCAGTGTGCGCCATCGTCGTCGCCGCCGGCCTCGCGGTCGCCGCGCCCAGCCCGGATTGGAACAAAGCAAGCGTCACGGCGAAGGCCAACCTCAGCCAGCCGTTCCGTATCGATGGGATCGACGCGGCCATTGTGCGCCTGACTGCGGTCGCGCAATTCCCTGATGGCACTCCCGCCGACACCGGCGCAAAGCTTGTGGAAGTCGAGTACTGGAGCCATAATTCTGGAACCGATGCCGCGGATTTCTTCGAGCGTTTCTCTGCCTATGCGGAACTGAGCGACGGCACGAACACCGAGGGCGAGGGCGTCAGCTTCTATCCGCTCGACAGCACATCTGAGATCGGGGCGCTGTCGCTGAAGCCAGGCGACACGCTGCACGCGCGGTTTTATCTGGAGATACCGCAAGCCTCGACCATCACGCAGCTGGTCATCGAAGGCCCGGTCGACGGCGTGAAAGTCGCGCTCAATCTGAACCTACCGCCGCGCGCCACGAAGCACTAGGTCACAGGAACGCCGTACTCGCGCTGGGATGCAGGTTTCGGCAGCCGCTGTACCGCGGCGAAGAGCACGCCCGCGATGAGACAGATGATCGCTGCGCGCTGATCCACCGGACCTTGATGCGTCCAGTTCACCGCAAGGAGTGCGCTGACCGCAATCGTGCCGATGGCCGGGAGCACGATGCGGGTGAGATCGCTGAACGGGTATCCCTTGCGACGGAAATGCACCACGCAGGCGAGACCGGTGAGGATGAACGTCAGACCCAAGAACATCGACGAGGCGTTGATGACGCTTTGCAGCGCTTCATTCGCGTTGGGGAACAAGCCCGTCAGCAAGGTCACGATCATGACCCCGATGTTCACCGTCAAGATGCTCACGTGGGGCGTGCCGTATTCGGGGTGGACGGCCGAAAGCTGATGGGGCACGACGCGATCGCGGGCCATCGAAAAAATACCACGCGAGATGCCGAGCTGCGTCGTCCACAACGTCGCGCCGGTAGAGACGAGGACCGTGACCACCATAAGCACCGTCCGCCAACCGCCGCCGAGCTGGCTCGCGACGTACGCGAGGGTATCGACGGCGTGCGCCGATATGCCCTGCAGGCTGGCGACTCGCGTATACGCAGCCATGCAGATGAGCACGAGCGCAACGGTCAGCAACAAGCCGAACAGACCGCCCAAGCCGGGCTGGCGCGACGTGCCCTTGCTCTCTTCTGATGTGTAGGT
>JALYZS010000110.1 GCA_030948745.1 Vulcanimicrobiota bacterium
GACGACGATGTTCTGCGGCGTGGTGCGCTTCAACCACATGGTGTAGACGAAGACGTAGTACAGGATCCCGACGGTCGACAGCGCGGCAGCGAGATAGTTGACCGTGAGCGCAAGCTCAACGAATGCCGCCACGCCAAGCAGAATGCCGAAAACGAGCGCGCGCCTGGGCGCGATCCTGCCGCTGGGGATCGGCCGGCGTCGCGTACGCGTCATCTGCGCGTCGATGTCGCGGTCCCAGTACATATTGATCGCGCCGGAAGACGCGGACGCAAGCGCTCCGCCCAGGAGCGTCCAGGTGATGAGACTCAACGACGGCAATCCGCCGGCCGCGATCATCATGGCTGTCAGGGTCGTGAACAACAAGAGCGACATCACGTTGGGTTTCGTGAGGGCGATATAATCGCCGATGACCGAGGTTTCCGGCTCGCCCAGCGCTGCTTCTTGCGGCGCCGCGCGTGGGATGCGATACGCGATGAGCGTGAGCGCAGCGGCGAGCAGCGCTCCGTTGCCCTCGTGCACGATGCGCAAGACCGGTGCCAAGCCCGAGATGACGGTGAGCGCTCCCAGGGTCACCTGCGCTGCCACAAGCGCGAGCGCGAGCCACAGCAATGTCCGGATCTCAGGCGCGGCCGAACGACGCTGCAATCCTAGCAACGCGAACATCGCGGTCACGATGGCGGTCGCATACGCGGCGATGCGATGATCCATGTGCAGCTGCTGCAGCGCGCCGTGCGCCGGCTGCCAGCCGTTGCACAAGGGAAACTGCGCGCACGCGAGCCCCGCATGCGACGCGCTCATGAAGCCGCCGGCGAAGATCGTCGCGAAGGCGAGCAGCGCGCTCAGCCACCCGACCTGCGCAAGCATCGCGACGCTGCCTGACGGCTTGCGAGCAACCGGCGCTCCCCGGCCGGCGAAGGCAGAATAAGCCAGCAACGCCAGCGTCGTAAAGGTGGCGATGCCGACGACCAGGTGTGACGCGACGCTGGGCGGGTTGTTGGCATAGCGGATGGTGAGCGCTCCCACAACGATCTGCACGAACACGAGCGCGAGCGCGGCCCAGGCGAGCCGCATCGTCTCGGGCAGAGCGCGGCGGTTGCGGAAGGCGAGCACGAAGGTCGCGGCGATGAGCAGCGTGAGCAGTGGCGCGCCGACGCGGTGCGAAAATTCATACACGACGGGGTCGTTGAGGCTGGGGAGCCATGCGCCGCGGCACTTCGGCCAATCCGGACACGTCATGCCCGCACCGTTGACCCGTACGACTGCGCCCCATACCGCTAGGGCGAAGGCGAAGATCGCTGCGGCGGTGCTCGTGACGCGCAATGCAAGAGAGGATTCAGGCAGACGCTGCATGGTGGAATTCTCCCGTTCCTTATCCGTCGCGGCTATCTCCTCTGCCGACGTTTGCCGCAACGCGACGAATAGAGGTCGGCGTCGCCGCCGGCGCGCAACCGCCGGGTGTGAAGTCGCTGCGCCTGCCCACACCTCGGCCGCAGCACGCGACGCTGCGCGTGCCGGGCGATAAGTCGATCAGCCACCGAATCCTCATGCTCGCCGCGATCGCCCAGGGCCGCACGCGCATCCACGGCGCCAACGAAGGCGACGATGTGGCTGCGACCATGCGCGCACTGCGCGCGCTCGGTGTGCAGGTCATGGCGAGCGGCAATGTCATCACTGTGGAGGGGACCAGATCGCTACGGCAGCCGCGGGCGACGCTGGACTGCGGCAATTCGGGTACGGCCATGCGGCTGCTCATGGGCCTTGTGGCGGGTCGCGTCTATGCCGTCTTGGACGGAGATCGCAGCCTGCGCAGACGACCCATGGAACGCGTCGCAGCGCCTTTGCGTAGCATGGGCGCCGACATCGCCACGGCGCCGGGCGGCACGCCGCCGGTGACCGTCCATGAATCCCCTTCTGGGCTGCGCGGCATCCGCTACCGGCTTCCGGTGGCGTCCGCTCAGCTGAAGTCGGCGCTGCTCATCGCGGGCCTGCGCGCGCAGGGCGCGACGGTGTTGCGCGCGGCGACGTCGAGCCGCGATCATACCGAAAGGCTCATGCGGTTCATGGGCGCCCGCATCGCCGCCGACAAAGATGTTATAACGCTGCAGCCTGGTAGGCTTCGAGCGCTCCGCGATTTTCGCGTTCCGGGGGATCTCTCTGCTGCCTTCTATTTAA
>JALYZS010000119.1 GCA_030948745.1 Vulcanimicrobiota bacterium
GACCAGGAGCCACCAAGGGAACGGACCGCTGAGCGGCAGCAATACCCACAGCGCCAAAGCGGCGGCGGCGAGCACGACGAGCAGCGAGGGGGAGAGTCTGGTTCGGCTGGACGAGCCGCTCAGTGTCGCGGCGTTCGCTGCCATTGCGAGACGAGCGCCGCCGCCGCAGCTGGCGAGGCGACCGTCATGCCCTCAGCCAGCTCGTCGCGGACGTCCGGAGGCAGCTGGCTGTTCGTGATGTCGTAGCTATTGCGGGCGATGTGCAGCGGAACGCCGAGCATGGACACCGGTGAGCCTGAGTACAGCGTCAAGCGTCCGTTGAGATCGCTGCTGAGATAGAGCCGTGTGTCTGCCGTCCACAACAGCGACAACGCCAGCGCAGCAGCGCCGACCAACGCGGCGAGACCGAGGGTGAGCGCGTGCGGTCGCGGCCGCAGCGTCTCGGCGCTTGCCTCCGCTGGAGCGCCGTGCTCCCCTGCGTCGCGCACGAACATCACCGTGGCGTTGTCCGCGCCGCCGCTCAGCCGCGCGGTCGCGACGATCTTGTCCGTGACCCACTCAGCACGCTGCTCGCGCACGCTCACGGCGCTGCGCAGATCGCTCAGGCTCAGGCTGCGATAGGCGCCGTCGGTGCACAAAAGGAGCGCGTCGTGCGCGTGCAGCGGGTAATGGGTGACTTTCGGCGCGACGCTCGCCGCATCGAGGCCGAGCGCGCGTGTGAGCAACGGGCGCAGCTGCTTGCGGCCAACGTTGAGCGGCGTGCCGCTGCGGCTGGTGACGAGTTCAGGGATGATGGATTCATCCGACGTGAGCTGCAGCAGTTCGCCGCGGCGGGCGAGGTACAGCCGCGAATCGCCGACGTGTGCGATGAAGGCTTCGCTGCTCACCACGAGCACCGCCGTGCACGTGCAGGCTGCGGCGACATGATCTTGATCGCCGCCGCTGAGCTGCAAGAGCCGTTCATTGGCGAAGCAGAACGCGCGCACGAGCAATTGACGGACGTCGCTTGCGGTGAGGCTGCGCGGAGGAACGGCGCGGCGCAGTTCGCGGCGCACCTGGTCGCGTACGGCGTCGATGATGACGCGCGAAGCCTGGCTGCCTTGCGCGCGTCCGAAACCATCCGCCACGGCGAGGAGGGTGACGTTGCGGTGCAGTTGCTCTGCGCACCAACCGTCCTCGTTGTGCCGCTGCGCAGTGCCGACGTCGGTGGTGACCGCGACCCCCATCAGACCGAACCTTACATGCGCTGACGAGTGAGTGCCGGCAGAGCGCCGACCAAAACAATTAGGTTGGTTCCCAAACCTATCCTGTCGCCCCGTCGTAACGCAGCGGCGGCGTCGATCCGCCTGCCGTTGAGCGTCGTGCCGTTGGTCGAATGCAGGTCTTCGACGAACGGCCGCCCCTCGAGCAGGTACAGCCGCGCGTGCTGTTTGCTGACGGTCGCGTCATCGAAGATGATATGACATTCGCGACTGCGACCCGCCAGGCAACCGTCGGGGACCGTGAGCGTCTCGCTTGGCAGCCCCGGCCGGCGGACTTCGACGCGCAAGACCAGATCACGCTGGGGCGACGGGCTCGTCTCGTCCGCCTGCGGCTGGCCGGCCGCGAAGCCCCAGGCTGCGAGCGCCAGCATGCCGGCGACCAAGCCAAGCGATTCCCAACGGATCGTGTTCGCGTCCATACGCGGCTGCCTACACCGGTTCTCGCGTCGACGCCTGCTCGCTACAGCGGACGCTTGCGCAACAACGCGTAGAAGAAACCATCCGCGCCGTCGACGCCGGGAAGCGTCAGCAGAAAGTCGCCGAGCCTGCGCGCGTCCTGTGGCGCCGTGGCGGTGTCAATCGGCTGTGCATGCCAATCGCGCGTCGAGCGTAGGAACGAATCGACCACCGTCTCGCATTCCTCGGGGGCGGTCGAGCATACGGTGTAGAGCAGCCGGCCAGCAGGGCGAACGGCCTGCGACGCCTGCGCCAAAATGCGCAGTTGTGTCGCACCCAAGCGCGCCGGGTCGGACGCCTGCTTCTCCCAACGCAGCTCCGCGTGCCGCCCGACGGTGCCGATGCCCGAGCACGGCGCGTCGACCAGCACCGCGTCGGCGTTCGCCGGAATAGCCGGTGGATATGGACGCTGCGCATCCCAGTGAACGGTCACCGGCAGCGGGCGGCGCAGACGTCTCATCTCAGCCACTAACAGGGCGAGTTTGGCCGCGTCATCGTCGAGCGCGAAAAGGCTGCGATCCGGCGCAGAGGCGCGCTCGGCGAGCGCACCCGCCTTCACGCCCCGTCCGGCGCATACGTCGATGACGATGTCGTCCGCTCCCGGGCGCAGCACGTGCGCCGCAAGCTGGCTTTCCTCGCTTTGCACCGTCACGAGTCCGAGTCGCAGCGAGGATGAGAGCTTCCTCGCGTGGCCGGCGCTGGGGTCGATGATGAGGCATTCGCGGATGCCGTAACGGCTGTCGGCCAGCACCAGGTGCTGGGTCGAGAGTTCGGCGACGAGCGCCGCTTTGTCGACGCGCGTGAGGTTGATGCGCAGCGCCCGTCGAGCCGGCCCGTTCACACCTTGGGCGACGCGCAGCGCATCGGCGAAGCCGAAACGGTCGATCCAATGCCGTGCCAGCCACTCCGGTACCGAGGCGAAGTCCGCGAACCCCTTAAGATCAGCCGCATCCTGCGGGGGCGGCGGCCTTGCCGGCTGGGCGGCTAATTTGCGCAGGACCGCATTGGCAAACGCTGCGGTCCCCGCGTGTCCGTGGCGTCGCGCGAGCCCGACGCTTTCATCCACGGCGCTGTGCGCGGGAATCTTCTTTAGATACAGGAGCTGATAAGCGCCGAGCAAGAGCACGCTGCGCAGCGCGGGGTCAAGTTCGGCCAGCGGTTTGCGGAGGTAGGGACTCAGCGACCACTCCAGGGCTCGCCGCATCTTCACGACCCCATAGGTCAGCTGCGTCGCAAGCGCGTGCTCCCGACCGTCGCCGGCGTCAGGTGGGTGCGCGGTGCCCGCGTCGCCGCGCAGGATCGCGTCCAGGACTCCCTGGGATCCGCCCCGCAGCAGCGCTTGAAGCGCGAGCGACCGTCCGTCCAACGCGGTTCTAGCGGTCGCCACGCTGCCGCTGTGCAAACTGGTGGCCGGACATCTCCGGCTTGCCTGCTGGAATGAGGCGCAGCACTTCGACCCAGCCGGGTCGTGCCTGGATGAGCGTGCGCGCAGCATCGAATGACACGTCGCCCGGTCGCCCCTCCTTAGGCTCGGAAGATCGGCCACTCGTGACCGCGCGGGCGCTGAGGATCTTCAATCGCGCGCCGCCCGTTTCGATCCAAGCCCCCGGCCGCGGGCTGAGCGCGCGGATCTGATCGACGACCGCATCGGCGGATCGCGTACAATCCAGCCGCAGTTCCTCTTTCGACAGTGGTTTCGTGAACGTCGCTTGGTTTTCGTTTTGCGGGATGCGCGGCAAGACGCCGTCGACGAGCTGTTCGGTCGCCCGCAGGAGCAGATCCGCCCCTATGTGCGCGAGCGAGTCATGCAGCGTGCCATACGTGTCCGCGGGAGCGATCGGGACCCGCTCGCTCAGCGCGATATCGCCCGCGTCAAGCGTCTGCACCATCCAAAATATGGTGACCCCGGTCGACGTGCGGCCGTCGCGCAACGCGCTCTGGATGGGTGTGGCGCCACGATATTGCGGCAGCAGGCTAGGGTGCACGTTGAGCGCGGCCTGGACACTCGCTATCTGCAGCACAGCGCGCGGCACGATCTTGCCATAGGAGGCGACGGCGATCAATTCGGGATCCATCTCGGCCAGCGCGGCGGCGAATGTCGCATCCAGTTTTGACGGCTTGTGCACGGCGATACTGGCGCGTTCGGCGACGCCGCTCACCGGCGTCGCAGCCAGCCGCAGTCCTCTGCCCGCGGGCCGATCCGGCTGCGTCACCACCGCGATGACATCGTGCCGCCGCACGAGCGCGTCCAGACTCGGCAGCGAGAACTGCGCGCTGCCGAAAAAGATCGTGCGCAGCCGCCGGCGCGCCACGTCAGATCTGGACTTCGTGGGTCGCCGGCGCTTCTTTGGTGGCGGCGCTTGCCGGCACGGCGTCGCGGATGTTGACCGCTTTATCGGTGATCAAGATGCCGTCGAGGTGGTCGACTTCGTGTTGCAGGCAGCGGGCGAACAAAGCCTCGGCGTCCATCGTGGTGCGCTTGCCATGGCGATCGAGCGCGGTCACCACGCAGCGCTCGGCGCGTGTCACGTCGCCGACCTTCCCCGGGATCGACAAGCACCCTTCGCTTGCGCTTTGCTCGCCGACAAAGGCGGTGAGGACGGGGTTGATGAGCGCGATGGGGTTGTGTTCATCGCCGACGTCCACGATGATGATGCGTTTGCTCACGCCGATCTGCGGCGCGGCCAAGCCGATACCGGGTGCCGCATACATCGTCTCGATCATATCATCGATGAGCTGCTGGACCAGCGGCATCCTGAGCTCGAGCGCGCTCACCTTCTTGGCCACCTTGCGCAGCAGGGGATCGGGATCGGTGAGGATGCGCCTGACGTACGGCATGTCAGAGGATGTAGTGCGACAGGTCGTTGTTCTTCACGATCGCATCGAGGCGTTGCTGCACGTAGGCCTCGTCCACCGTGATGGTACCCCCGGTCTCGGGCGAGGCGTAGGCGACCTCTTCAAGCACGCGCTCCAGCATCGTGTGGAGGCGGCGCGCGCCGATGTTTTCGGTCTGCTCGTTGACGAGCGTTGCGAGCCGGGCGATCGCATCGATGCCGGAGTCGGTGAAGTCGAGCACGACGCCATCCGTGCCGAGCAACTGGCGATATTGCTCGATGAGCGCATTCTTGGGCTGCGTCAGGATGGTCTTGAAATCGTCCTTGGTGAGGCTTGTGAGCTCGACGCGGATCGGGAAACGGCCCTGCAGCTCGGGGATGAGATCGCTCGGTTTGCTGATGTGGAACGCGCCGGCACCGATGAACAGCACATGGTCGGTCTTCACGGGCCCGTGCTTGGTCATCACGGTCGAGCCTTCAACGATGGGCAAGATGTCGCGTTGCACGCCTTCGCGCGAGACATCGGGGCCACGCCCGCCACCTTGCCAGCCGCCGCCGCCTGCGATCTTGTCCATCTCGTCGATGAAGATGATCCCGTTCTGCTCTGCACGCCGCACCGCTTCGCGTTTGAGCCCATCGTTGTCGACCAGTTTGGCAGCCTCTTCTTGGGTGAAGATGGCCTTGGCTTCGGCCACGGTCGCACGCCGCTTCGAGCGCCGCTTGGGCAGGATGCTGCCGAGCAGGTCACCCATGTTCGCGCCCATCTCCTCCATCTGGGGGCCGCCGAACGCGCCCAGCACCTGGGCGCTCTCCTCGATCTCTATCTCGATGAGCCGCACGTCGTAAAACCCGTTGCGGATCTCGTCTTTGAGCTTCGCACGCCGCTCTTCTACTTCGCTTGAACGCGGCGGCGGCGTTTCGGCTGCAGCGCGACCGGCTTGCTGGCCGCCGAGCATAGCGGACAACGTGGAGAAAGCATTGTTGACGGGTGTGTTCACCCGCGTCGAGGGGTCGAGCACGTCGGCGAGCCGTTCGTTGCGCACCATCCGGACGGACGCTTCCACGAGATCGCGTACCATCGACTCCACGTCGCGGCCGACGTAGCCGACCTCGGTGTACTTCGTCGCCTCGACTTTGATGAAAGGCGCGTTGACGAGATTGGCGAGGCGGCGCGCGATTTCGGTTTTGCCGACGCCGGTCGGACCGATCATCAAGATGTTCTTGGGGATGACCTCATCACGCATGTCACCTTGCAGCCGTTCGCGGCGGTAACGGTTGCGCAACGCGATGGCGACCGCACGTTTGGCGGATGCTTGGCCCACGATGTAGCGGTCGAGTTCGGCCACGATGCGGCGCGGCGTGAGTTGGTCGGAGGTCATCGTTGGACGATTGGGCGGCGCCCTGGAGGTCACCCGCTCAAGAGAAGATTTCGAAATGGAAAAGGGAATGCTAGGTGCGCCCTAATCGGTTCGTTCAGGGAGGATTGGATTGAACGTTGCCATTCCCAAGGAGACGACTGCAGGCGAGCGCCGCGTCGCCATCACGCCCGACATCGCCTCGCGCATGGTGCAGTCCGGTTCGGCGCTGTTCGTGCAACGCGGCGCGGGCGCCGAAGCGGGCTTTCTCGATGGCGCATACGAGAGCGCCGGTGCCACCATAGTCGCAGATGCGGCGGATCTGTATGGGCGCGGCGATATCGTCTTGAAAGTGCAGCGTCCGCAGACAGACGCAGCGACCGGGCTCGACGAAGTGCAGCTGCTGCGCGAGGGCTGCGCGCTCATCGCCTTGTTGCAGCCGCTGCTCAATCCGCAGCTCATGCAGCAGCTCGCCGCGCGCCGCGTCACCGCCCTGAGCATGGATGCGATTCCGCGCATCTCGCGCGCCCAAGGCATGGATGCGCTGTCGGCCATGAGCAACGTCGGCGGTTACAAGGCGGTGCTGCTCGCCGCATCCGCGCTGCCGAAATTCTTCCCCATGCTCATGACCGCGGCAGGCA
>JALYZS010000143.1 GCA_030948745.1 Vulcanimicrobiota bacterium
CGGCGGTGTTGGGCGGCATCGGCAATATCACCGGCGCGATGTTAGGTGGTTTCCTGATCGGCATCGTCGAGGCGATGACCTCGCAGTACATCTCCGACCAGTGGATCTCGGTGGTCGTCTTTTCGATCTTGATCGTGATCTTGGTCTTAAAACCGAGCGGCCTGCTGGGCGAGCAGTTGCCCGAGAAGGTCTGAGCGGTGAACGGCGCGCTCTGGAAGAATAGAACGCTCGTGACGCGTGGCGGACTCCTGCTGGTCGCCGTCGTGTTGCTGGCGCTGCCCTATTTGGATAAGAACAGCTCCCACATCTCCGCGTATGCCGATACCGGCTACATCGTACTGCTCGCTTTCGGCTTGAACATCATCGTCGGCTGCACCGGGCTGCTGGCCTTAGGCTTCGCCGCTTTCTTTGCGATCGGGGCATACACGTACGCGTTCTTGGCTTCCCCGCAACTCGGCATCCATCTGAATTTTTGGCCCATGCTCTTGGTGAGCGCGGCGGTGTCCGCCATCTTCGGACTGATCCTCGGCGCGCCGACCCTGCGGCTGCGCGGCGACTACCTCGCGATCGTCACGCTCGGTTTCGGCGAGATCGTGCCCCAGGTGTTCCAAAATCTCGACAAGTGGACGGGCGGCCCCGACGGCATCGCCGGCGTCGATCAGCCGCACCTGCTGCATTACGCGTTTGGCTTCAACCCGGTGCCGTACTACTACGTGTACTTGGGGATCATCGTGCTTTCGCTCTGGCTGTTGAACAATCTGCGCAATTCCCGGTTAGGACGCGCGTGGATGGCGATTCGCGAGGACGAATTGGCTGCGCGGCACATGGGGATCAACACGACCTCTGCCAAGCTGTCGGCGTTCTCCATGGGCGCCGCCTTCGCCGGCGTCGCCGGCGTCTTGTTCGCCGCCAAGCTGAGCACGGTGAGCCCGGGAGGCTTCGACTTCAACACGTCGGTGATGATCCTGGCCGCGATCGTGCTCGGCGGCATGGGCAACCTTGCGGGCGTCGCGCTCGGCGCGGTGATCATCGGGTTGCTCAACTTTCTCATCCTGCCGCAGGCGTCGAACTGGGTGCACGGGTTGGGCGATACGCTCCATGCGGGGTTCCTGCAGACCGTCGACATCAACGAGTACCGCTTCATGATCTACGGGCTCATCCTCGTATTCGTCATGCTTTTCCGTCCCGAAGGTCTCATCCCGAGCGCCACGCGGCGCGCGGAACTCCGCTCCGAAAGCCCCGAGCCGTCGGCCTGATGGCGCTGCTCTCGCTGCAAGACCTGACCAAGACCTTCGGCGGTTTGTTGGCGGTCAAGAATCTGTCGCTCGATGTCGCGCCGGGTCGTATCCTGAGCCTCATCGGCCCCAACGGCGCCGGAAAATCCACCGTCTTCAACCTCATCACGGGCATCTACCGGCCCAGCGCCGGCGAGATCATCTTCGAGGGACGTCGCATCACCGGTCTGGGACCGGATGCCGTCGCAGCTGCGGGCATCATGCGGACGTTCCAGAATATCCGGCTCTTCGCGTTCATGACGGTGCTCGAAAATGTCATGGTCGGCCAACACGCGCGCATGCACGCTGCGCTGTGGGATGGCGCGTTGCGGACGCCGCGCGCCCGGCGCGAAGATGCGGCGGTGCGGCACAAGGCGCTCGAACTGCTCGACTACGTGGGTCTGGGATCGTTCGCGGATGAGTGGGCGCGCAATCTCCCCTATGGGATGCAGCGCCGTCTAGAGATCGCACGAGCGCTTGGCGGCGATCCGCGTCTGTTGCTGCTCGACGAACCTGCCGCCGGCACGAACCCTGCAGAAAAACAAGGCCTCATGTCGCTGGTCCAGTCGATTCGCGATCGCGGCGTGACGATCGTGCTCATCGAGCACGACATGCGCCTCGTGATGGGGATCTCCGACGAAGTGCATGTGTTGGACCACGGCGAGCAGATCGCCGCCGGCAGCCCCGAGCAGGTGCGTCACGATCCGCGCGTCATCGAAGCGTATCTGGGGAAAGGCGCGTGAGCGAACCGGTCCTCGTGCTGCGCGAGGTCGAGACATTTTACGGCCGCATACAGGCCTTGCGCGGCGTCAGCCTCGAGGTGGGTGCGGGTGAGATCGTGGCGCTCATCGGCGCCAATGGCGCCGGCAAGACCACGACATTGCGCACGATCTCGGGACTCTTGCGCCCGGTGCGCGGAAGCATCAGCTGTTATGGCAGCGACCTGGTCGGGTTGTCACCCGACGCGATCGTGCGCACAGGCGTCGTGCATTCGCCCGAAGGCCGGCGCATCTTCCCACGCCTCACGGTGCTCGAGAATCTCCGTCTGGGCGCGTACGCCTGCAGCAACGGGGCGAAGGCAGAAGACTTCGAGCGGGTCTTCGCGCTCTTCCCACGCTTACGCGAGCGTCTCAAACAAAAAGGCGGCACGCTGTCTGGCGGCGAGCAGCAGATGCTCGCGATCGGCCGCGCGCTCATGGCCCAGCCGCGGATCCTGTTGCTCGACGAGCCGTCGCTCGGACTGTCGCCCATCCTCGTCGACACGATCTTCTCGGTCATCGCCGATGTGAACCAGCGTGGCGTTCCGATCCTGCTCATCGAGCAAAACGCGCGCAAGGCGCTGCAGGTGGCTCACCGCGGTTACGTGTTGGAGACAGGTTCGATCGTCAAATCCGGCGCGGCGCAGGCGCTGCTCGCGGACGACGACGTGCGCAAGGCGTATTTGGGCGAGGACTGAGCCGGCCCGCCTTACGGCGACGGGATGAGCTTCATGAGGAAATCGTTCTCCGGCGTGCCATAGACGATCCACACCGCGTGCGTCGCTGGATCGACGGCCACGCTGTGCGTGCCGCGCGGCACCGTGACGCTGCCCAGGCTCTCCAGTCCGACGGTGGTCTCCTGCACGACCGCGAGCTCCCCCGTAGCGCTTGGGCAATAGATGCGATGCTTGAATGCGTCGAACGCTATCTGGTCGACCTCCAACGGAATGGTGGCGCTGGCGACGACCCCGCCGCTGGTCAGATCGACCATCACCAGCTTCCCGTTGCCGGCCGAGAACAGCCGCTTGCCGGCGCTGTCGATCGCCAGACCGCGCAGATCGGATGCGGGCGCGGCGGGCCATTTCGCGATGACGGCATTCTTGGCAGGATCGATGACGGCGATGCTCGCCGGGTCGACGATGTTCTGATAGACGCGGTCCGTTGCGGGATCGTAGTCGATGTACTCCAAATCGCCGCCGATCGAGATGACACCGGCAGTCTTGTCCGTCTTGCCGTTCACGATGATGATCTGACCGGTGTCCGCGCGGTCAGCATAGACAAGGCCGTTCTTGGGATCGAAAGTCGCGGCGTCGATGGGGCCGTCGATGTGCAGCCGGTTGTTG
>JALYZS010000196.1 GCA_030948745.1 Vulcanimicrobiota bacterium
AAGCAGGGTCGGTGCGGTGAAAGAAGTTGGGAGCGAGCGCGACATAGCCCGTTTCCGCCAACAAATGCGCGATGCGCTGGATCTCGGCATTGACGCCGAAGATCTCTTGCAACACGATCACGCAGGGCCGCGGCTCATCCACTTCGGGTCGTACGAGACCGCACCGCATCGCACTGCCGCTGACATTCAGCGTTATGCTCGACGTGATCAAAGACGTAAAACCCCCACGCGAAGAACGTTCTGTGCAATGCGCGTGCGCCCATGTAACGGGAAAGACCGGCCCAATGTTTAACCGCCAGGCAGGAACCTGCGGACCTCTTCGGGGGTTTGCCTTTTGCGCGTTGTGATTTCGGGAATGGAGAGGCGTTTGTGAGCACTCCCGCCGTGCCTTTCAACATCGGTAACACCGCGTTCATGCTCATCTGCGCGAGCCTCGTCATGCTCATGACGCCTGGGCTTGCGTTCTTCTATGGTGGCTTGGTGCAGCGCAAGAACGTCCTGGCCATCATGATCCAAAGCTTCGTATCGCTGGGATGGACGACGGTCCTGTGGTACGCCTTCGGTTATTCGGAGAGTTTTGGGCCCGATTGGCACGGCATCGTGGGCGACCCGCGCACCTACGCTTTTCTCCACGGCATCACGCTGAACACCATGTTCACGGGGAACGACGCCGGTATTCCGCTTGTGGTCCATGTGGCATACCAGATGATGTTCGCGATCATCACGCCCGCGCTCATCACCGGTGCATTCGCCAACCGTGTTACTTTCAAGGCCTACTTCTTGTTCCTCACCGGCTGGCTCGTCCTCGTGTACTTCCCATTCGTCCACATGCTATGGAGCCCGGACGGTTTTCTCGCGAAATGGGGAGCGCTTGATTTCGCCGGCGGCATCGTCGTGCATGCATCAGCCGGATTCGCCGCATTGGCGTCCGTGCTCTACGTTGGACGCCGCCACGTCATGGACAACAAGCCCCACAACGTTCCGCTCATCGCGCTCGGCACGGGATTGTTGTGGTTCGGCTGGTATGGCTTCAACGCGGGGTCGGAGTTGCGCGTGGATTCGGTGACCGCCGCCGCCTTCCTGAACACGGATATCGCCGCATCATTCGCAGCGATCACCTGGCTGATGGTGGAGTGGGCTCGCGGGCGTCAGCCAAAGTTTGTGGGATTGCTCACCGGAGCCGTGGCTGGGCTAGCGACGATCACACCGGCCGCCGGATATGTCTCGCCTACGACGGCGGTGATCTTTGGCATCGCTGCAGGCGTGATCTGTTACTACGCGGTCGCCTTGAAAAATCTGCAACGCTGGGACGATGCCCTAGACGTGTGGGGCGTTCACGGCGTCGGAGGTTTTCTCGGCATCGTGCTGCTCGGCGTGTTTGCATCGAAAGCGTGGAACCCCGGTGGCGCGGACGGCCTTCTGCTTGGCGGCGCTGCATTCTTCACAAAGCAGCTGGTCGCGGCTGTGCTCTGCAGCCTCTGGGCGTTTTGTTTCACGTATGGCATGTTGTGGCTGATCAACCGTATCACGGTCGCGAAAGTCGATGCCGCGGTCGAAGAACGAGGCCTGGATTTCGAGCTGCATGGGGAAGAGGCATACCCGCTCGGGGTCTAGGACGAAGGAGGCGACGATGAGCGACAACTTCTACCACGAAGGCAGCCGGTTGCTCCAGGATCGTTTCGATACGCGGCGGCTTGCCGACCGGATAGAATCGCGCTTGGTTGCGGACCGCCTGGATGACGAGGACCAGGCGTTCCTCGAAGCGCGCGACATGTTTTTTCTGTCGACGGTGGATCATCGTGGTTACCCCACCTGTTCCTACAAGGGGGGCGATCCAGGTTTCGTCCGCGTTTTGGACCCACAGACGATCGCGTTTCCGAACTACGATGGAAACGGCATGTATCTGTCGATGGGCAACGCAACCATACTCCCCAAAGTGGGTCTGCTGTTCGTCGATTTTGAAAAGCCGACCCGATTACGGATCCACGGCGAGGCGATCATCAACCTCGACGATGACCTCGTGCGCGAGTACCCTGAAGCGCAGTTCGTGATGCGGGTTCGCATCCATGAGGTCTTCCCGAACTGTCCGCGCTACATCCACCGCTATGCACTCGTCGAGCGCTCGCGTTTCGTCCCACGCGCCGGCAGCGCGACCCCGTTTCCCGAATGGAAGAAAAGCAAATGGGCGGCTGGCGTTCTCCCGCAGCGTTAGCGGTTTGCCCCCGCCGGGCTACGCGACCGAGCTGTACGAGGATGCCGCAGATGTAACCCGTGCGGCTGTCGCGAGGCGTTGGACTGTGCGAACACGTGCGTGAACTCAGCTCCGAACAACATGATCTGCGCAGAGTAGTTCGTCCATACCAAAAAGACGATGAGGGATGCAAAAGCTCCGAAGGTCGAGCTGACGCCCGCACGACCCAAATACCAGCCCAACAAGAACTGCCCGATGACGAAAAGCAACCCCGTGACGGCGCCGCCGATCCACACGTCGCGCCACTTAACCTCACAATCCGGCAAGAACTTGAACATGACGCCGAACAGACCCGTGAGCACCAGAAACGAGATCACAAAGTCGAGGGCTTTGATAAAAAATGGAAAGGCGACCGAGACGTGTGCCATCGCATTGCCAGCGACTGTTAGGACGCTGTTGAGCGCCAATGATGCCATGAGCAAGAGCGCGATGACGACGATGAGGCCGAATGCTACCGCTCGATGGCGAATGAAGTCTCGCAGCGCTTTCTTTGTGGGCCTGATATCCCAGACTGTGTTGAGCGCGTCTTGCAGCGCGGTGAATAGCCCGATTGTCGCAACGAAGAACATGACCCAAGCGATCGCTTGAGCGATTGCAGTCGAGTGTTTCTGGTTGAACGTCAACGACACGATGCTTTGCACTGCATGCGCCGCTCCAAGGCCCGCAGTTACCTGGATGTAGCCATAAATCTCGTGCAGCACCGCTCGATGGTGCCCAAGGATGAGGCCTGCGATCTCCACCACGACGATGATCAATGGGGCTATGGCGAAGGTCAGGAAGTACGCGATCGCAGCAGCCAGCCACTGACCCTTGTGGCGTTGGAAGTTTTGAAACGTTTGCTTGAGGAGCAATCCGACCGGCATCGACGATGTACCTCGTTTTCTGTCCTATCAGGCATACCCCAGACGCAGCGCTTTTATGCGAAGCCTAGCAGCCTTCACCATACTGCGCAGGCTGAGAGAGCCGAAGCTGCTGTGCGGCCCTTACCCCCTTGGGTATGTACAAGGCGGAAGTGGTGCCTAAAATGAGGGCAACTCCTGCTTCTGTTAGCCAAGAAAACACCCGACTGGAATTCACCGGGCACGTGAGGACACCTCACCTCAAGGATGCCAACGCATGTGCTTGCAAAGGCGTTGTGCAGAAAGGTGCCTTTCTCGATGAAGCCTCTCGCCTTTCGTTCTATGTCTGTGTATTTTTTCGGCGTGCTGGACTTCGGCACTAATGACGCCCGCGAATCCTACTACAACCTTGAACCAAACGTCGCGGTCTCAACCATTCTCCAACGCGTTGAACGTCAACAGCCGAGCATCGCAAGCTTCGATTGACCGCGCTTTATGGGAGCTGGCTCTTGGCTGATGCGCAGCTTCAGGCCTCAGCTCTTGTCCAAAATTCAACGGCCATTTCAACTCGATCCACAAAGGTTGGACAGAGGCTAGACAAACGTCGTCAAGTGTTGATGTCAAATGCGATTGAGATTCGTCAAACCATTACGGAATACTAAAAGCCGACGGAGGGATTTGAACCCCCGACCAACGGTTTACAAAACCGCCGCTCTACCCCTGAGCTACGTCGGCCGATATCGAGAAGATTGTCCGGTGGCGGGTTCTTTCACTGCCATAGCCAACCGGATGTCGATGCGAGAGTTCGCTTTGCTGCTTTTTGTGTTCCTATTTGTCCTCGGAACGGTTCGTCCGGCTGCGGCCGCAATGCCGATCGCCATAGTCAATGCGAGCCCGTTCAGCGTGGTGCCCGGTCAAAGCGTGACGTTGTTCCGTACGCAGTATCTCCGACCGCGCTGGTCTCAGTGCGGCCGCAAATCCCGCGCTCACCCCGCAGCCCTATCTCGACGCGCACTGGACGCAGGCGCTCACGCGCTCGGCCGCATCGCGTCAGACGACGGGGGCCTCGCCTGCGCCTATCACAGGTGGAGTGGAGTCGCAGCATCGCTGACGTTTTGGCACGACCACGTGCTGACTGATTATCTCCATTCCAGCTCAGACGTTGTCGCTGCGAACGTAGCACGCCTTTACGCTCGGGCGAACTCGTGGTCGACGGATCGCTCGTCTCGAGCGGCGACGCGCTGCACAATCGCGGCCAGGTGACATCTACCAGAGCATCGGTACCTGCGCCAACGTGGCATGCGCAGCTTCGGATTAAACGCCCGGCAGCGGAGCGGTTTAGGGCAGAATGTCCGCGTCGCCGAAACGCTCACTGAAGGTTTTCAGCTCGGCACCGGAGCGCGGCCCTTGGCGCTGCAAGTCTCCTGGACCAACTTGACGGCGCACGCGGTGGGAGTCGGCACAGACGTGATCGATCTCAGCGGCTTGATCTCCTATCACGTGACCGCACACGTCATGATCGGTTTTCAGGGGGAGCGCGTGCTGGGACACAACGATTTCCACCTGCGGCTCCGCGGCGATATCAGCGGCGGCGAACGCTTCATTCTCAGCGTGGCACAATAAGCGCCCACACGTTGTCACGGAGCGCTCGGATCTGACTGGCCAGCGCTTCGCGCCCGTTAGTGCACTGTGCACAACGTGGGGGAAGGGCTCTGCCGAACATCGAGGTATGGTGCGACGATGATCCTTCGTGTAAGCGTCCTGTTGGCCGCATGCGTCCTCTGTATGAAGATGGCCATGGCCACTGAAGCACCTAAGGAGGCCGCGTCAGGAGCGGTTCGTGTGAGCGGAAATCTCCGCTCGTACTACTTCACTCGTCACTTCCAGCAGGGCGTCAATCAAACGGCCTTCGCTTTGGGTGGCAACCTCCACGCCGATGCTGTCCTTGCGAAGACCTTCAGCGCCGGAGCGACGTACGGCTTGGTCACGCCGCTGGGTACGGCGTACAGCGACCCCGCGACAGTGGATGCGACCCTGCCGGGCACGTCGTTGAGCGTCTTGGAGGAAGCGTATCTGCGCTACCACGGCGGATCCGTGGCGGCGACGATCGGCCGGCAAAAGGTCAGCACACCTTGGGCACACCCGTCCGATTCGCGCATCCTGCCCAACACGTTTCAGGGGTTGAGCGCAAGCGTCAAGGTGTCGCAATGGATGACCGCGTCCGCGCTGCGAATGGTGAGGTATAAGTCTCGGACGAGCAACACCTTTGAAGCCAATGATCTGCTGTCAAACAAGCCAACAGCCGGCTTCCTCGCGATCGGAGACGTGTACAACCACGCCGGCACAAGCGCGCAAGCATGGTTCTACGACTTCTATGGGACGGCTGGGATGACGTACGTCGATGCCACCCAGCGCTTTGCCCCAGGCCGGACTTGGGCCCCGTACGTCGGCTTACAATACGTCTCTGAAATTGGCGACACACGCCGGTTGCCTGCCAATGTCCGTGCCCAAGGTTATGGCATCAACATCGGCCTGAAAAGCGAGCGCGCAGATATTTCGATTGCACTCAACGACGTGCCTTTCCAAAGCGGCGCATACAAGAACGGCGGGATCGCCGCGCCCTACACGTACGCCGATACCGATCCATTATTCACGACCATCACGGGAGAGGGGCTGACCGATAAGGGCGCGGGCCATGCTAACCGGCTTCTTGCAACGCTTTGGTCATCCCAGAACCGGGCCCGATTGACGGCGGCGCGAGCCGAATATTATCTATACGGGCCCAGCAAGTTTGCGAACAACCACGTTCTCACCACCAACGTCGACCTCACATACTTCGTAGGCAACGGCAAGCGTGGGGAACAGTTCCGTGGTCTATCGGTGCGGGATCGCTGGATCGACACCGACACACCCGGCCCGCCGTTCACCTTCATCTATAACCGCGCGCAACTCCAATACGATTTCTGAAATCGCTGCGACGTCGCAGCAATAAGACGAGCTGCGCGCCGTGCTGGAACGCAGCCGGCTAGAACATGTCCGTCCGCAACACGATGGGGGGGTAATCCGCGTCACCGGCCGAGGCGGACTTGATGACGTGCAGATCACGCGGCGCATACATGATGATGGAATGTCCGGCCGGGCAGCGCAACTCATAAGCGCTTCGCAAATCGCGTTCTTCCACCGGCAGCTTCACAAGAGCGCCGTCGGGGTAGACGGCATCGGAGGTGCGCCCCTCCAGCACGATGAGCTCGCCGCACTCCGGTTCACCGCATTTGACGTCGTGACGATACCGAACTCGTAAGTAATGCATGCTATTTCCTATATCGGCTGCAGCGCGCCGCCGTTCAGGGTGCGACGAGTTGAAAAATGGGGAAGCCTTTCCCCAACGGCAGCAAATGGAGCCCGGGTTTCTGGCGCTCCAACCCGGCCGTCCAACCAGGCGACGGGTTGAAAACCACCACGGTCTGCCCGGGACGTGACATTGCGCGACTCCGCTGCCGGAAGAGATCGATGACGACTTCGCCACCAAGCGCGTGACTCAGCACTGAAAGATCCAGCAGGTTGTGCCTATAGTCTTCGACCAGGAGCAGTGCGGGCGGATGTTCGTTGATGAATGCGGCAGCACCGACCACGTACGCGTTGCGCAGCGAATCCCACGCAGCCGTTCGCCCGCTTTCCACCGCGCACGACCACCCGCCCGCGACAAGCACTGCAGCGAGCACGCCGGCCCACGCCATCGCCTGGCGCCTATTCGGCGCTGCTGCGATCGCCGACGCGAGCGCAAAGCCGACGCACATTATCACGACGAGGTACATCTGGATGAGGTAGCGAGCAGTGATGCCACGCTGACCGCCGGTGAAAAGATCGGCGCCGATCAAGATCGCCGCGGGCATCAGCCCGCAGAGTAGGATGAAGACGCGGCAGCCCGGGTCCGCGTGCCGCAGCCCGTGCCTGACCGCAAGCGCGCAACACACCGCCACGCACACGCCGACCAAAGACCATATGCGTAAGCTCCAGCCCGTGTAGAAGAACAGCCCCGCGAAATGACCTGCGAGGCTCGCGAAGTATGCCGGTATGCCAGGAGACCCTTTGATCCATGCGAGATCCGCGCTGATTTCGTGGGACTGCCGAGCGGCGATGCCGAGCCATGGCAGCGATGCTATGAGCGCGAGGCCGCCCGCGATCAAGAAGCGCTTCTCTGCACCTCGCGTCGCCCGGCTGGTGAGAAGCACATAGCCTGAATGCGCCGCCAACGTGCCGAAAAAAAGCAGCGACACGTACAGTCCGGCCATGGCGCTGAGCGAGTAGAGCGACCAGGCGAAGGCCGTTTGGCGGCGGCGCGCATACAGCAACGCGCTGCTGGACAGCAAGACCAGCAGTGCCAAGAGGCTATACTCACGAGCATCCTGTGCATAGTAAAGGAAGTACGGCGAAACCGAGAGCAACGCCATCGCGATCCATCCGGTCAGCGCCGAGTCGAACAGCAGCACACACAAGAAATACATCGCGGGAATCATAAGCACGCCGATGAAAGCGGAGAAAGCCCGCGTGGCGGCAACGGACGTTCCAAACAGCCCGCGCCATTGATGCAACCCCAGGTAGTACAGCGGGGTGTGCTCGGCATCGCCGCGCGCCAATGCCTGCACGGTGGCCATGATCGGCCGCCCGCCGCCGCCGTTTTGAAAATAGAGCACCTGCGCGGGCTTGAGTCCAGGGCGCTCCACCAAGGCGGCGTCGACTTCATTTTCCGTGTAGCCTGAGACCGTCCAGGCGGTGGCAACTTCATCCAACCAAAACACTTTGCGATCAAGGTGCCCGAACCGTAGCAGGATGCCGAGTGCGATCGCGATGCAGGTGAGGGCGAGCAGCGTGGGGCGCATCAGTGCGGCAGCGAAAAGACGTAGAGCGTGTCGCCGCTCGAGTCGCCCTGTCGATAGAACGCGTCGCCCCCGATCGCGACGTACTCCACCCCGTCCACGATGTAGGCTATCGGCGAATTGTGGATGTGCGTTTGCGCCACCGGCTGCGGCTCGCGCAAAAGAACGTGTTTCACGCGGACGAAGAAATCGCGCAGCTTGACCGAAAAGCTCAAGTCGGCACCGCTCCCCGGCGTGCCGGCGCTGGTTTGGAATTGCCACAGCAGCGCGCCGTTTTTGGGGTCGAGCGCGTCGAACAACCCCGTGCTCTCTTCACCGACGAATACGAGATCGTCGGTCGCGCATGGCCCATTCGTGGCGTTGAGCCCTCCATCAATGCGCCCGCCTGGTGGGAACTGATGACGCCAAGCGATTCGGCCCGAATCGAGATCGATAGCCGAGAGGCTCTCGACCGCAGCGCCAGCTTGATGCCAGTACGGGTCGGAAAAACGTGCGAAGTGCAGCTGGTCGACGGCGGTGACGAAGGCGCGGTGCATCGCAAGGTTCACCGCCGGTGGCGCGATCGCGCCCGAGCCTCCCGCCGGCGACGCGTACACGCCTTGCGCTGTCGGGCGTGCGAACATATTCTGTTGCCGCACGAAGGGGCTCGACTTTCGGATGAGCGTGCCGCGGTCGCGCGCCAACAGGTACAACCACCCCGTCTTGCCGGCCTGGGCGACTGCGGGCAACCGTGATCCGTCCGCCGTGCGCGTATCCACGAGAAGCGGTGGGCTGCTCGCGTCGTAATCCCATTGATCGTGTGGAACTTCTTGATAGTACCAGCGCAGCGTGCCGGTGCGGGCATCGAGCGCCACGACCGAATCGGTGTACAGATCCTCGCCAGGCCGCGTGGTGTCGTCGATGGTCGGGAACGGATTGCCCACGCCGAAGTACAAGATCGCCTTCGCTTCGTCGAGAGCCGGCGTCATCCAAACCGAGCCGCCCCCGTTTTCGCGTTCCACTGTGTACCAGCGCCACAGGCGCCGTCCATCGCCCGCAGCGTAGGCGGTGAACGAGCCCCGAATGCCCACATCGCCGCCGGAGATGCCGATGAAAACCATGTCGCGCCAGACCAGCGGCGCCATCGTCTCGCTGTAGCCAGCGCCCGGATTTTCGACCGCGGTCTGCCATCGCAGCGCGCCAGTCCGCCGGTCGAGCGCGATCAACCGCGCATCCAGCGTGGCGAGATAGACGTGGTCCGCATCCACCGCGACACCACGATTGACCGGTCCGCAACAAAGCTTCACCGCTGCCAGCTCAGGCGTGTACGTCCAGAGCACGCGTCCGTCGCTCGCATGCAAAGCGACAACGGTGTCGTTCGGCGGCAGGCTGAGGTACATGCTGCCATCCCGGACGATCGGGGTCGCTTCGAACTTGCCGTACGTGCCGAGCGAAAACTTCCACGCCAGCCGCAACGACTTGACGTTGGCGGCGTTGATCTGATGAAACGGCACGTGACGAGAGTTGCTGTAGTCGTAGCCGAAGGTCGGCCAATCGACCGCCGGCCGCGAAGCTCCGCGTCCGGAGAGCGGCATCAGACACAGCAGCGACGCCGCGAACGCCGCGCACCAAATCCTCATCCTATTGAGAGATGCCATGTAACGCAATAGGCCGGTCTCTTTGACCGGCCTATCACCTTTCTCTCCCATCGCGCCTAGTAGAGATCAACCTCGCTCAGGTTCTTCTCGATCTTGCGCTTGACGCGCTGCAGCGCGTTGTCGATGGACTTGACGTGGCGGTTGAGGTCGCGCGCCATCTCCTGATACGACTTACCCTCCAGATAGCTCAGCAGCACCTGCGACTCGAGGTCGCTCAGGTTCTCCTGAATGCGCTCCTTGATGTCCTCGGAGACCTCTTGGTTGATCACGAGCTCTTCCGGGTCGGACATCTTGGCGCTCGCCATGACGTCGAGCAGCGTCCGCTCGCTGTCCTCATCGTAGATGGGCTTGTTCAGCGAGATGTACTGGTTCAGCGGGATGTGCTTCTGGCGGGTGGCCGTTTTTATGGCCGTGATGATCTGCCGCGTGATGCACAGCTCCGCGAAGGCGCGGAACGACGACAGCTTGTCCGCGCGGAAATCGCGGACAGCCTTATAGAGGCCGATCATCCCCTCTTGGATGATGTCCTCACGGTCGGCGCCGATGAGAAAGTAGCTCTTGGCCTTGATGCGGACGAAGTTCTTATATTTGTTGAGCAGGAACTCCATGGCGAGGTTGTCGCCACATTTCGCTGCATTGACGAGTTCTTCGTCGGCACGCTCACTGTAATCGAGTGTGTCTTCTACCGGGTGAAGTGCCCCCAAAATGTTTGGTAACCCCCAATTTTCTGGACCGCGGAATCGCCCTGCAGTCCCTACCGATTATATGTTCGGACCCTGCTTTCGTCAAGGATTGGGACGTGGTTTTGCCTTGTTCTGCGGCGTCACAAGCTGGTTTTGGTATCCTGCGTCATTGTGACGCCGGGCTATTTCGAACAATACCACGGCGGCGGCACTTGCCGCATTGAGCGAAAGGACCCGGCCGCGCAGGGGGATGTGCACCAACAGATCACAGCGCTCGGCCACAAGCCGCGAGAGGCCGTTGCCCTCTGAGCCGACCACGAGTGCGGTCTTGGGGGCGAAATCGGCCCGGTCATATGGCAGCGCTGTGTCAGCAAGCGAGAGGCCGGTCACCCAGCATCCGTCGTCTTTGAGCGATTGGAGGGCGCTGGCGATATTCGGGACACGGCAGACATGAAGATGGGACGCCGCCCCGGCTGCCGCTCGCCGCACGGCCGCCGTGACGCCCACGCTGCGGCGTTCGGGCAGAATGACGGCGCCGACCCCGGCTCCCTCAGCGTTGCGCAGGATGGCGCCGGCGTTTTGCGGGTCCTCGAGATGGTCGAGCACGAGCACCAAGATCTGCTCCGCCGCGCGCACGGCCGAGCGGACCTCGCTCCAGGCCGCATATGCGAAGGGCTCCATGGAGGCCAGGACGTGCTGGTGATTTCGGCCCTGCAGCGCCGAAAATGCCGGGCCGCTGTCAAAACTCACCGGGATCCGACGCGCGCGCGCGGCGTCGATGAGCGGCTTTACCTTGGGGTCCGCCTGACGTTGCCGCCCGATGACGAGCCTGCGGACTGGCTCGCCCGCCCTGAGCGCTTCATCAACTGCATGCAAGCCGTAGATGATCTCCTCATGCGCCACCGTCAAGGCTCCATTGCGTCCCCGCCTTTGAATCCCGCACGCTGACGCCGGCTTGGGCGAGAGCGTCACGCAGGCGGTCGGACGCAGCGAAGTCTTTGTCGGCGCGCGCCTGAGCGCGCAAGGCGATCACCCGAGTGATGAGCGCCGCGTCATCGCCCTGCCCGTCGCCGGCCAGCGCGCTTAACGCGCTGCGTTGCGCGGCGCTGAGCCCGCGCCCATCGCTCGTCGTGAATCCTGCCGCGACGGCGTCCGCCGGCAAGCCTAATACATCCAAACAACGTTCCACGAGCGCAACGCTGGCGCGGGCCTGGACCGGCCCGGCGGTTGCGTCTCCGCCCTCGCGAACAAATTTTTGCAGCCACCCAAGCGCGCCGGGCGTGTTCAGGTCGTCGTCCATGAACGCATCGAACTCGTCCGCACTCACGGCGGTAGCCGCCGTATCTGCGTGCGCGGCGGCGCGCGCGCGTATCTTTTCCAGGTCGGTGTAGAGGCCGCGCAGGCCTTTGGCGGCCGCGGTAAGCGCCGCCGGGGTGAAGTTCGACGGCTTGCGATAGCCCGTTTGGAAGAATAGATAGCGCACGGCTGCCGGAGGATGCTGTTCAAGGAAGTCGGCAAGCGGGATGAAGTTGCCGAGCGATTTGCTCATCTTCTGCCCGTCGACCTGAAGCAGGCCTGCGTGCATCCACACGCGCGCCATGGGCTCACGCTGGGTCGCCGTCTCGCTTTGCGCGACCTCGTTCTCGTGATGCGGGAACACGAGATCGGCCGCCCCGCCGTGGATGTCGAATTGATCGCCCAGATAGTGGCGGCACATGGCGGAGCACTCGATGTGCCAACCCGGCCTGCCAGGGCCCCACGGGCTTTCCCAGGTCGGCTCGCCGGGTTTGGCCTTCTTCCACAGCGCGAAGTCGAGCGGGTCGCGCTTTTCTTCGCGCACGGCGATGCGCTCGCCGGCGCGCAGCTCATCGATGTTACGGCGGCTGAGCTGGCCGTAGCGCGGAAACTTCTCGACCGCGAAATACACGCCGTCGCCGGTCTCGTACGCGACGCCGAGCGCGACGAGCTGCTCGATGGTCTCGATGATGCACGGCATCTCCCGCGTCGCGCGCGGGCTCACGTCCGGCTCCAGCATGCCGAGTTTGCGCGCGCAGATCTCGAACTCGCCGTAGTAGCCCGCGACCACCTCGTCCCAGGGACGATGTTCGGTGTTGGCGCGGTCGATGATGCGGTCATCGATGTCGGTGACGTTGCGGACGTACGTCACGGCATAGCCCTTGGCACGCAGATAACGCACGAGCACGTCGAAGGTGAGAAACGTACGAGCGTGTCCGAGATGCGGGTGGAAGCTGGGGGTCATGCCGCAGACGTAGAGGTTGACCATGCCCGGCAGCGCCGGCGTGAACGGTTCGACCTTGCGGGCGCGCGTGTTATAGAGTTGGAGTGCCATGTTCTGTTGCGGCGAAGGTGCCGCGGTTCTCCAGCGCATCCAGCCTGCGGTTGATGGCGGCGAGCGCGTCCGTCGTCGGATCGGGCATGTCGACTTGCGGTACGATCGTCTCCTCGACTTTCTTGCCGTCTTGGAAGACGACCCGGCCGGGCACCCCGACGACCGTGCTGTTGGCGGGCACCGACTTCACCACGACCGCGCCCGCGGCCACCCTTGAATTTTCGCCCACGACGATCGCCCCCAAAATCGCGGCCCCAGCACCGACCGTGACGCCGTCCTCCAGGGTGGGATGTCGTTTGCCCGTGATCAGACTCGTGCCGCCGAGGGTGACCCCCTGGTAAAACGTGCAATTGCGTCCGACTTCAGCCGTCTCACCGAAGACGACGCCCATGCCGTGATCGATGAAGATGCCGCCGCCGATGCGCGCGCCGGGATGGATCTCGATGCCCGTCACAAAGCGCATGAAACCGGAGAGCAAGCGTGGGATGACGGGGATGCGCCAGCGGTAGAGCGGGTGGATGAAACGGTGCGCGAAGACGGCATGGAAGCCAGGGTACGCGAGCAGCACTTCCAGCCCATTGACGGCGGCTGGGTCGCGATCGAAACAGGCGCGCCAATCGGAGTGGATTTGCCGGAAAATGGATTCGCGGTGCATGCTGATCCTGCCTGACGTGAAGCGGTGAAATGATGAAGGGCGCCCTAGCGCCCCATCAACAACAGCAGCGGCAGGACCGTAGCGGGCTGCGGTGAGTGACTGATAACGGCCGCATGGCTTTTATCATTAGAAGACTTGTTCTTAAATCGGGCCTGAGGCCTCCTGCAGGGCGAGCTTGATGCGAGCGCTAGCACGACTGGGACCGAGCAGCTGCAACAGCAGGGGCAACTCGATCCCGTGCTCGCTGCCGGTGATCGCCAGCCGGATCGGACGGAAGAGCGCTCGTCCCTTCAGACCGTAACGCTCGCCCAAGTGCTTGAGACCGTCCTTGCTCGCGAGCGCAGCGAAGGCAGCGCTTGCGGGGGCGCCGTCGTCGCTGCTCGCAAGCTCCTCGAGCATCGCACGCGCCTGGGGTTCGCACAGCGCGATCTTCACCTCATCACTGACGATGACGTCGTCCTGCAGCAGCCGCTTGAGCTCAGCCGGGACCTGTGCGAGCACGTCGATGTGATCGCTCAGCGCTTGCGCCATGACGCGACCCCACGCCTCGTCGTGCAGCTCGGGCAATGCCGCAAGCGCGGCATCGTGCGCTGCCCATTGCGCGAACAAACGCGCGCGTCCGTCCAGCGGTGTGGCGCGGATGTAGTGGGCGTTGAACCAACGCAGTTTTGTCTCGTCGAAGACCGCGGGACTTTTGCTGGCACGCTCGAGCGAGAACAAGTTGACGAGTTCCGCGAGGCTGAAGAGCTCGCGATCGTCGCCGGGCGACCAGCCGAGCAACGCCAGATAGTTCAGCAACGCCTCGGGCAAGAACCCAGCTGCGCGATACTCGGCGAGCGAGGTCGCGCCGTGGCGTTTGGAGAGCTTGTGGTGATCCGGCGCGAGGATCATGGAGACGTGCGCGAACAGCGGCAGCGGCAATTCGAGCGCTGCATACAGCACGACCTGGCGCGGCGTGTTGGGCAGGTGTTCATCCGCACGGATGACGTGCGTGATCTGCATGTCGCTGTCGTCGACGACCGAAGCGAAGTTATAGGCAGGGACCTTATCCGACTTGAGGATGACGAAGTCGCCGATGCTGCCGGCCGGGAAGTGGACCGATCCGCGGATGATGTCTTCGACATAGATGTCGCGCTGCGGCATGATGAAACGCAACGCCATCGCGCAACCCTGCGCTTCGAGCGCGCTGCGTTGCGCCGCGGTAAGGTCCCGGCACTTGCCTGAGTACTTTGGCGCGACGCCTTTTGCTTCAGCGGCACGACGCTCGGCTTCGAGTTCTTCAGGGGTGCAGTAGCAAGGATAGGCGGCTTCGATCTCGAGCAGCCGCGCCGCCGCGAGCGCATACCGGTCGAGCCGCTCGCTTTGCCGGTACGGCGCGTACGGTCCGCCGACATCGCTGCCTTCATCCCAGGTGAGGCCGAGCCAGTGCAGGTCGTCGGCGATGATGCGTTCTGACTCACGTGAGGAGCGCGCAAGGTCGGTGTCTTCGGAACGCAGCACGAGCGTGCCGCCGGCGTGCCGCGCGAAGAGGTAATTGAAGAGCGCGGTCCGCGCACCGCCGACGTGCAGCGCGCCGGTAGGAGCCGGCGCGAAACGGACACGTATCTGCTCGGGCATGGGCGCTTTGGTTCCGAGCGGCGCTACGAGCGCCCTTTTGCCGTTCGTGTTGCGAAGCTACGCCGTGTCGTGATGTTCCTCGATGCTCGCTGCGGCGTAGGCAGCCATGCCCGAGCCGTCACCGGTGAAGCCCAAGCCTTCCGTGCGTTTTGCTTTGACGCTGCAGCGATCCAGGCGCAGACGCGTCGCGGCCGCGATGTTCTGGCGCATCGCCTCGACGAAGGGCGCGAGCGGCGGCTGCTCGGCCACGATCGTACAGTCGATGTTCCCGATGCCAAAGCCGCTTTCGGACAGCAGCGCAACCGCCGTGCGCAGCAACTGCATGCTGTCGGCGTTCGCGTAACGTGGATCACACGCCGGAAAGTGCGTGCCGCAATCCCCTAAGCCGGCCGCTCCCAACAACGCATCGATGATGGCGTGGGCGACGACGTCGCCGTCGGAAAATCCCTCCAAGCCCTTGGCGAACTCGATGCGACAGCCGGCCAGGATGAGCGGCCGCCCCGCGACCAACCGGTGCGCATCGAAACCCAGGCCCGCGCGCGTCATATCAGCCGCCGACGATCTTCTCGGCGATGAGCAGATCGTCGGGCGTCGTGATCTTCACGTTCTCATACGAGCTCTCGACGATGAGTGGCATGATGCCCGTATAG
>JALYZS010000231.1 GCA_030948745.1 Vulcanimicrobiota bacterium
GGCACGGCTTTGCGTAGCCAAGCGACGTCATGCAACGTCAGGACGCACGGATGCGGCGCCCGCAACGGCAGCGTGCCCCCGGTGAAATGCGTCACGTCTGCGCGGGCGCTGCGTGCACGGCGCGGCGCTGCGATCTGATCCCAGTAGACACGCCGTGGAAAGCTCCACACATCCGCGTCTGCATCTGCGATCTCGACGAGCTCGACATCGGCGCGCTGCCGCAATGCGGCATGCAATCCGGCGGCGTACACGCCCAAGCCGGTCGGGGTGCCGTACGCGAATTGTGTCTCCAGAGCTACCCGGAGTTTGTTCATGGGGCGGGAGCGCGCGGCCCCTCTAGCTTTGAAAGCGCCGACTCCGCGGCGGCGAGGTGTGGATGCAAACGCAGCAGCCGCTGGAATGCGACGCGGGCCTCAGCGCGGTCGCCCCACTGTATCTGCGCGAAGGCGTAGAGCAGCAAGAAGCGCTCGTTGAACGGAGCGAGCGCTGACGCGCGGCGCAATGCGCCGATGGCGGCTCGCCGCAGCACCGCCGCCTCGGCGGGGTGCCGGTAGGCTGCCCCAAGTTCGAGGTCGCCGAGCGCCGCATACGTGCTTGCGAGTTGCGCGCGCTCTAGGAAGCTGTCGTGCAAGCGCGCGAGCAGAGAAGTCTCGAGCGCGATCGCTTGGTGGTCGTCACCGGCGGCGGCGATCTCTTGCGCTCGTTGCCCGACGCGCACCACCGCCCGCGATGCGACGTAGCGTTCGATCGCCTCGTCGCGGCGGCCCAGGCGCAGAAGGGCATCGCCCTCTTCCGCCGCGCAGGCCGGCCCGCAAGCCGCGATCCGGAATTCGTCTAGGGCCGAGCGAGGATCGGTCGCGAGCAACGCGCGCCCGAGATCCTCGTGCAGCAGTCCCCACCCGGGTTCGGCCTGCAGGCCCGATCTGAACCAGCGCGCCGCATCCGCGGACCTGCCCTTGAATAGCGCCAGGTTACCGGCGTCGTCCGCGAACCAGGCAGCGACAGACCGCCAACCGAGCAGGGTGATGAAAAGAAAGAGCACGGCAAGGCCGGCTCGCAGACGCCAACGGCTGTCCAACCCGGACGCCTCTAGAATTTTACGCTGAAATAGATGTTCTGACGGTTCTCGGTGCGGTTAGCGGCGGGCACGACCTCATCGAAATACTGATAGCGGTTGAAGATGAGGTCGATCGATGAGTTCGTCTTCGGTATGTTATACACGAGACCGCCGCTGAACGACCGCGTCCCCAAGTTGAGGTCCCGCGTCAACGTGTTCAACGCCTCGCCGTTGTAGTGCTGCACGCCGTACCCACCGTTCACCGTCAGCCGTTTGCCGATCGGCACGGCCAGCGAAGCAGCACTGCTGATGCGCTGCACATCGGTGTAGTTCGGATAGAAGATCAGCGTCGACGGCGCCGACAACGAGGTCAACGCGCTGCCGTTCTGCAGACCGTAGGGCGTGAATCCGGCAGCGGTCACGAGCGGCGACGAGTTCGGGGTGCCGAGCAACGCCTTGTCGTTGTGCTTCAACGACTCGTACAGGCCGTCGAGGCTCACAGTGGCTTTGCGGTCGAACAAAGGCAGCGCGACGGTCATACCACCGCCGAAAGCATTATACCGCAGACCAGCGGCGGCCAGCGCGGGTCCCAGGATCTGCGTGGCAAGCGAGTCGGGCTGCACGGAGCGTAACGAGGCGCCTTGCATCCGCAGGTTGGCTTTCACACCCGCGAACACGAGCGGGAAGCGGAATTCGACGGACGCGGCCTGCGACTGTGGCGCCACGACGTTGAGCAGATCGGTGTGCGGCTGGGCCGCGTTGAGACTGCCGAAATTCAGCGTCGCGATCGCGGGCGCAGCGGTGTTCGGCAGCGGCACGTCGTGCGGCGGGTTCAAGGCGTTGGCATTTTCGGGGAACTGGGCGAGCTGCGCGAAATTGTAAAAGGCGAAGAGCGCCGGACCAGAACCAGCATTGGTCGGGAGTGCTTGCTGCATGAACCCGTGCGTCATCTGCCCGAACGTCACGCCCCCCTGGCCACCGAAGAGCCGGAAATGGACGCCCACGAGAGCGCTCGGGTCGGGCTGCTGACGCTGTGCTGCATCGGGCACGTACGAGCTGTCGAGCAGCTGGCCGAACAGTGCCGTCTTCGGGACGCTTTGGCGGTCGTCGAGTTGGGACAAGTCATTGAGGCCGAAGACAGCGGCGCTGACCGCACCGGCGTGCTCTGCCGGCACTGAAAAGCGTAACGCATCGCTGTTCGCAGGGCTGCTGAAAACTCGGCTTGGAAGCAGGCCGGCCGGCCCTGAGACAGGGCCGATGGCAGCAGCCGGGGAGGCTAAAAGCCAAACGCAGAGCGCCTGCGCCAACGCGGCGAGCAGGAGGTTGCGTTTGATCGATGATCCCGGTGCGGACACGGTTCTATCTCTCATCTCGAACAAACGACACATCGATTCGTGTGCCGTTCTCGTCGTCAGTCGATTAATCGCCCACGTTGCCGTTTGGCCGGGCATTGGGGGTTTCCTTCCCTGAGGGACGCTTGTACTATTGTTATACCCAACTTACCCTAGGTTTGTGACGGAGGCTAGGTAGCGCCTCACGATGAGCAACGCAGCGTAACCGTCCAACGGTTCTTTCGGCACCAACAGCCCTCGTGGGATCAATCGCAGGAGCCCCCGGGGAGGGTGGTCCTCATAGTACAGCCGGCGCGCGTCAAGCGTTGTGTTCGTCTCATCCACGACGGTGACGGGGGCTTGCGGCCAGCGCTTGCGGATGCGGCGGACGATATTGCCCGACATCGTCGCGTGCCCGACGCAGATCATACGCACGCCGCCGCAACCGATGTCCGCCTCCAGCCGTTGGTCGAGCAGCGCCGCCGGCACCACTTCGAGCGCCAGACGCGACCCGTTTTCGCTGACCGCGGCGTAGCCGCACTTGCTCAGCCCTGGGTCGATGCCGATGAAGGCCTGCTGCATGTGCGCGCGCCCGGTTACTTCGGCGAGACGCTGAGGCTGGCCACCAGCGGTCCCTGCGCGTACGTATCGTCGGCTGCCATCGCTTTGACGACCGCGGGACCGTTGGTCGCGGTGAGCTGCTGCACGGCTTTGTTGAACGATTGGGGTGTCGTGACGGGATTGTCGGCGAGCATCGGCGGCATGCCGTGGTCCGCGGCGCTGCGGCTGATCGCGGTGTTGAGCGCGAACAATGCGGCTTGGTCGCGGCTGACGTCCTTGCCGTTGCTCACCTCCACCGACGTGATGATCTCGCCTTTGCGATACAACAGCTTGTTGCGGTACACGGTGAGCGTGAAGCGCCACGGGCCGCCGCGGAAGATATTCTCCCCGGCCACCGGGATGACGATCGCAGAGTCAGGCCGCAACGAGATGATGTACTTCGCGACCGACGCGATTTTCGCGCGTGCTTCCGTGCTGCTCAGACTCGTGCGATACGCTTGCACCGGATAATTACGCGAGAGATTGGCGACGCCTTCGAAGAGCAGCGCGATGCGGTCTTCGATCGCCTGTTGCGAATCCACCGACCGCACCAAGAACGCGGGTGAGAGCGGCTCCCCGCTGCGCAGGACCACGGGGTCTTGCAACAGCTGGTCGCGTTGCTGCGTGAGCATCGTGATCTGCGAGTTGAGTTTGTTGATGGAGAACAGCGCTTGACGCGCCTCTTGCGACACGAGCGCGACGACCCCGACGACGACCAAGGCGATGAGCATGCCGAATCCGACCGCGAAGATCGTGCTCGTGTAGCGTGGGCGAAGCCCGAACAGGGTCATGCGGCGGCGACCGACTTGATGACCGACGCGGTCGCCGATGTAGGCGATCGCGCCCGCGACGAGCGTGATGATCGCGATCGTCCCCGCGCCGCGCACGTCGGCCTCGGCGAATACCGCGTGGATCGCGCTGATCGGGCTCATTTCGACCACGCCGCCTGGCGCAGCAAGTAGAGCCCCGCAAGCGAGAAGATGATGTTCGGCAGCCATGCCATCACGAGGCTCGAGCTTGGGAACGACTGGCCGATCGCAAGACAGATCGTCGTCGCGATGTAGAACGCGAACACGATCGCGATGCTGATGCCGAATCCTGCTCCGGACGACGAGCGCTGCGGCCTGATGCCGAGCGGGATGGCCAGCAGCGTGAAGACGAGACACGCGAACGGCCGAGCCAGCTTGCTCTCGTAGGTCACGAGCAGCCGCGCGTAGCGCGCTTTGTCGGTCCGCTTGACGCCGCTATGCAGCAACGCGCGCAGCTCGGCGCGACTCATGTCCTCCGGCTGTTTGCGCCCCTCCAGCAACTGGCTGGGGTCTGCGCCGATGTCGATCGCAAGTTCGGGCAGCACGACGTGGTCGCAGCACGGCATGAGGACGTACTCGGTCGCATCCGTGAAACGCCATGAATCGCCGTGATAGGTGCCACGCGGCGCGACGAGCAGCGAGATGGGCGTGGAACCGCGCAAGACCTCGACGGTCGTGTTCTGCAGCTCGTTCGTCTTGGTATCGAAGCCCTGCGCGAGCGTCATCTGCAGGTCGCCGTTGGGCAAGTACGTGCTGACGAGCTGGTTGCTCAGAATATTCGAGCGACCGCTCTGGATCTCGGTCTGCAAGATGTCGTTGGCGCGGGCGCTCGCCGTCGGCATGATGAGCTCCTGGAAGAGCAACGCCACAAAGGATGCGGTGAGACCGATGCCGATCAAGGGCGCGGCGACGCGATACACGCTGATGCCGCCGGCGCGCATGGCGGTGATCTCGGAGTTCTCCGACAGGCGGCTGACGGTCAGCAGCACCGCCAGCAACATCGACATCGGAAAGGTGAGCACGAGCGTGCCGGGCAGCGTGTACACGAAATACTTGGCCGCTGCGAGCAAGCTCGCGTGCTCTTCCGAGACAAGCCGCGCGATGTTCAACAGCTGTCCGGCCACGAAGATCAACGTGAACGCGGCCAGACCAAATAGAAAGGGCCCGCCGAGGGCCTGGATCATGTAGCGGTCCAGGATCTTCACAAGCGGAAACCTTCGCCCAGGTAGAATTGGCGCGCGACCGGCGAGGCCGCGACCTCGGCGGCACTGCCCGAGACTTCGATGCGGCCTTTGTTCAAGATGTAGGCGCGGTCCACAATGGCAAGCGTCTCGCGCACGGCATGATCCGTGATGAGCACGCCCAGGCCTTTGTCCTTGAGCTGGCGGATGATCTGCTGGATGTCGGCGACCGCGATTGGGTCGATGCCGGTGAAGGGCTCGTCGAGCAGCAGGAACGCCGGATCCGTGGCGATCGCACGGGCGATCTCGACCCGGCGCCGTTCGCCACCCGACAGCGTCTCTGCGAACGCATCCGCGAGGTCGCCGAGACCGAATTCCGATAGTGCGAGCGGCAACCGGCGTTCTTGTTCGTCGTGCGCCACGCCGCGCTGCTCCCAGATCAGCCGCAAGTTGTCCGCCACGGAAAGGCGCCGGAAGACGGAGTTCTCCTGCGCCAAGTAACCGATGCCTTCACGAGCACGCACGTGCATCGGCTGATGCGTGATGTCGACGCGTTGGCCGTCGCCGTCCAATAGCACCACGGAACCGCCGTTGGGCTTCACGAGTCCCACGACCATGTAGAACGTCGTCGTCTTGCCGGCGCCGTTGGGACCGAGCAAGCCGACGATCTCGCCCGCATTCACCTCGAGGCTGACA